>PKWD01000439.1 GCA_003131945.1 Acidimicrobiaceae bacterium | reverse complement strand
GCCGGGGGCTACGGGATCGTCATCGGACCGGCGGCCGGGGCCCCGGCCCTGGCCCTGGTAGCCCAGCGGATCGAACAGCATCCGCCGAATTGGGTGGCGCAGCCTATGCTGTCGTTGTCGACTATGCCGACCTTGTGCGACGGGACAGTCTCACCGAGACACGTGGATCTGCGGCCCTTCACTCTCCTCGGGCCCGACGGTGCGTATGTGGCGCCCGGAGGGCTCACGCGGGTGGCGCGTCAGGAAGGGTCCCTCATCGTCAACTCGTCGCAGGGCGGCGGGAGCAAGGACACCTGGATCGTGGACCGCGCCCTCATGGACGAGAAGCGCATGGTCATCTCCTCCCATTCTGAGCCGACCGTCCACTCCCAGCCGACGGCACCTCCGATCGGGTGGACGGCCGCTACCGAGCTGGCGCCGGACCCGGACGTCACCACAGCACATATGAACCAATAGGACCACGGCATGACGGTTTACTCGGCGTCGGGTGTGACCGGTGAGGAGGGGCGATGTTGTTGGCACGGGTAGCGGAGGCTGTGTACTGGGCTGGCCGCTACCTCGAGCGCGTCGAGGACATGTCGAGGGTCGTCCAGGTGCATGGCGAGACACATGTCGATCTCCCGGTGGGCGCCGACGTCGGGTGGAGCCCACTGCTCGACATCTGTGGGGCCGACAAGGCCTGTATCGAACGGCTCCGACGCCAGGAGTCGGCAGTGACGTCCACGGAGCCAGCGAGGCCACGGATCAGCGAGGCGACCGTCGTCGGGTTCGTGGTCACCGATCGGGACAATCCGTCGTCGATCCTGAGCGCTCTGGAGGCGGCGCGTGACAACCTCAGGGTCGCCCGTCCTGTCGTGCCCCGCGAGGTGTGGGAGCTCATCAACGACCTGTGGATCGCTCTGAGCACGGACGCACACGAGATGCGGACACGCGAGGGCCGGGTCAGGTGGCTACGTCGGGCCATCGACGAGTGCAACCGTATGAACGGGATACTGGTCAGCACCATGCGACGGGACGAGGCCATGGCGTTCCTCAGCATCGGGCAGCAGATCGAAAGAGCTGACATCACCGGCCGGATCCTGACCGTGCGCGCCGATAGCGCGGCACCGAGCAGTGGGCGCGACCCGTACGACGAGGTGCACTGGATGGCCCTCCTACGCTCGGTGGCCGCCTACCAACCGTTTCGCCGCGCCATGCCGGCGCGCCCGGACAATGGCGCCACCTTGCGTTTCCTGCTCCAGGACGACGCTTTTCCGAGGGCCGTGTCGTCGTGTCTGAGCGAGCTACGGGCCACCGTGAAGAGGCTTCCGGGCAACGAAGAAGTGCTCGCTGCCTGCACCGATGCGTCGGTTCTGGTGGCGGATGCGCCCGTCGATCGGCTGACGCCGGCAGAGCTACGAGCGCTCGTCGGCGACCTGCAGGGCGCCCTTGTCGGAATCCACGACCGCCTCGATGCGGCCTACTTCCGGTCCACGATCACCATGGTTCGCGAACCCTCCCGAGCCCCGGACATCCTCTCCCTGGGGACACGCAACGACGTCGAAGAGGGCGGGAGCTTCGAGACGCCTGGAAGGGACGAGGACACCTCCGATGGGCGGGTCTACCGGGTGAGCCATCGTACGACCTACGAGTACGCCGGGCCGGTCGAGCAGTCCTACAACGAGGCCCACCTCCGGCCCCGGGCCACGGGCAATCAACGATGCGAGTGGCACACCCTCGACATCGAACCGCAGCCGACGTCGCAGTCTGAGTACGTCGACGGGTTCGGCAACGCCGTGTCGATCTTCGTGGTGGCGGGTGGTTTCGATCGCCTGTCGGTCACGGCCACGAGCGAGGTGACGGTCCACGGCGTCCCCGCACCACCGCCCAGCCCTCCCTGGGAGTCGGCCCTGTGGCTCCTCGATATCGACCGGCAGGCGAACTCGCGCCAGGCGCGGCAGTACCGTGCGTCCTCGCGACTCGTCCCGGCATCGCCCGATCTGGGGGAGTATGCGCAACCGTCCTTCGAAGCCGGGCGTCCCCTCGTCGACGCCGTGGTCGACCTGGCCGGGCGTATCCACCGGGACTTCGTCTACGAACCAGGTTTCACATCGGTGACCACGCCTGTTCTTGATGTCCTCGAGTACCGACGCGGTGTCTGCCAGGACTTCGCTCATCTGGGTGTCGGATGTGTGCGGTCGATGGGCCTGGCCGCNNTCGAGACGATTCCGCCCATCGGACAGCAGAGGCTGGTGGGTGCCGACGCCTCACACGCGTGGTTCTCGGTCTATCTCCCGGGGTGGGGATGGATCGATGTCGACCCCACCAACGATCAGCTTGTCTCGGACTCCTACATCACGACGGCGTGGGGCCGCGACTATTGGGATGTGTCGCCGTTGCGAGGTTCGGTCGAGGGTGGGGGGATGTCGCACACTCTCGACGTGTCGGTGGACGTCACCAGGGTCGCTGTCGCCTCGTCACGGTGACGGTGTCCCTCGGGGTCGGGCCAGGCGGCGGAAGACGGCCGATCGGGCCATGACCTCGTCACAGCCAGCGGCACGGGCGGCGTCGAGCAACCCCTTGTCGACGTGGCTGGCGAAGCCGATCGTGTGGGCCGGCCGTAGGCGGGGGAGGACGTCGAGGACTCCGGCGTGGGCGAGATCGACCACGACGAACCGGACACCGTCCCCGACGGCGACCGCCAGGTCTTCGGGGTGAGCCACGAAATCGATGGAGAGTCCCGCCGCCCGGCCGGCTATCTCGACCCGGGAACGGTCCATGAGGTCCGGCACATAAGCCACCACCGGCGTGGCGCCCGATTCAGGGGAGGCTCCGGCCGACATCGCCTCCAGTGTTCCACGGATAACCGTCGCCGAGGGCTCGTTCACCCCGTGAAAACGGGCCCACCGGTTGAGCTCTGCATGAGCAGCAGGGTGCTGTGCGCCAGGGTGACGACGTTGGCGGGCAGCGGCGAGTAACCGAGGGTCTCGGCCTGCTTCTGTCCCGTCGTCGTAACCCAGTCGAAGAGGCGCCCGAGGGCCGTGGCCACACCGGTGCTCGACTGCTTCTGGTAGAGCAGCGTCCAGCTGAAGTTGGCCAACGGGTAGGTGGCGGGACCGGGGCCGTTCACGATGTTGAAGTTCGTGGCGCTCAGGGTGTACGCCACCGATCCGGCGGCGGCGATGGCCGCCTGCGAGGGCACGACATAGTCGCCCGCCTTGTTCTTGAGCGCCACGTTCGTGAACTTGGCTTGGAGCGCGTAGGCGAACTCGACGTAGCCGATGGCACCCGACGTCTGCTGCACATAGGTAGCCAGACCGGTGTTCAACTGCTCGCCCACGCCCACGGTGGCGAGCGGCCAGTGGGTGCTGGGTTTGGTCCCCACGGCGGCCGTCCATGGCGAGCCGCCGGTGTCGATGAGGTACTGGTCGAGGTCGTACCCCGGACCCGAAGAATCGGCTCGGTGGACGGCCACGATGGGCAAATTCGGCAGCTTCAGCTTGGGGTTGAGGGCGGCGATGGCGCTGTCATCCCAGTTGGTGATCTTGCCCAGGAAGATGCCGGCCAGCGTGGGACCGTCGAGCTTGAGGCCGGATGTGATCCCGGGCACGTTGTAGCTGAGCGCCACGCCACCGAGATCGACGGGGATCTGGAGGATGGTGCCGCCGCTGCCGCTCGCCGGCGTCGGGATGGGCACCTCGGAGTCGCCGAACTGCACGGTGTTCTGTTCGATGTCGGTGACCCCGACGCTGCTACCGGCCGGGGAGAAGTTCACCGTGACCTTGGGATTGGCCTTGTTGTAAGCGAAGAAGACGCTGGTGAAGAAGGGGGAGATGGAGTTGGCTCCGGCCCCGGTGAGCTGAGCGGCCGGAGTCTGTGTGTCACACGCCGCGCTCAACACGCCCCCGGGTGCCGACGACGTGCACTTGGTGGCCCCCGATGTCGTGGCCGATGGGGTTGCGGGCGTCGAACTGCAGGCCGCCGCCAGTAGACCCACGGCGAGGAGGGGGAGCACAGCCCCGACGACTCGGTGTCGCCCGTGGCCAGAGGCCTCGGACGGGTGGCGACGGTGCGGGTGGCTGGCGGACGAGGTGTGTGCGGACACGCAGGTCTCCTCTCGTGCACGCCTGTCTCGTGGGTGCACTGTGCTCTTGGGTGGGCGCTCGGTCATGGCGAGCACCGTCCGGCGGTCGCCGCTGGGGACCAGTAATACCATAGAAATGATAGTAATACCAGCAGAGAGGGGGGACGGGGCCCTGCGCCAGGAATCACCTGGTGGTGGACGTCGTAATTGGGTGTCCGGCGACGGTCGTCGCCGGCCGGCGGACCGATCGACGCCGGGGTACGAACCGCTCAGCGGCCCGAGGGCGGTGGTCCCTGCGGCTCCGCTTGGTCAGCGGGCGGTGATGTACTCGATCAGCTCGGTCCGGTTCTTCTCGAGTTCCTCGATACGGTCCTTCACGACGTCGCCGATGCTCACGATCCCGGCCAGCCGACCCCCGTCCACGACGGGAACGTGCCGGATGCGGCGTTCGGTCATGGTGCGCATGAGTGTTTCGGTGTCATCAGCAGGGGAGCAGGTGTACACCGTCGAGGACATGATGGAGGAGACCAGCTCACTGACGACGGCTCCCCCGCATTCGCTCATCTTGCGGACGACGTCACGCTCGGAGACGATTCCGTCGATCTTCTGACCATCGTCCGATACGACCAGGGCCCCCACGTGGTGACGACTGAGCTCTTCCACGGCGTCGGCCACGGTGGCGTCACCCCGGATAGTGGCGACGGCAGATCCCTTGTTGGCTAGCAGGGTGGAGATGAGCACTGGTCTGGTCCTCCTCGGAAAAAAAAGTTCTCTCGTCTTTGGTCTGGGTCCTCGGGTCGGGTCGGGGCGCTCGGTCGGGTCGCTCGTGTCGGTCGGGTGGCCGATCGAAAAGCGC
>PKWD01000306.1 GCA_003131945.1 Acidimicrobiaceae bacterium | reverse complement strand
ACCTTCGCCACCGGTGAGGACACCGGCCATGGCCTTCAAGTCAAGACCCACGCTGAAATGGGGGCCCCGCGCCGCCACCACCACGGCACGGATATTCGCATCGGCGGACACCTCGGTCATGGCCACCGTGAGGTCGTCCCAGAAAGCCGGACCCATGGCATTGCGGGCTTCGGGTCGATCGAGCCACACGGTGGCGACATGACCGTCGAATTCGATACTGAGTACCTCGAGTTCGGGCATGGCTTCAGCCTACGACCTCGATCCTGCCGGCCAAAGGGCCGTGCCATGCCCGGTAACATGCGAGAGGGCACCACTTCCGTGGCCTGCGATGTCGCAGACTTCCCTTCGAACGAGGTATGACCCTGACCGCCTTCACCAACGATGCGTCCACCGCCCTGGCCGGCCCTCCCTGGCTGACCCGCCGGCGAGCCGGGGCCTGGGAGCGCTTCGCCGCCGCTTCGTTGCCGCAGGAAGCGGAGGAGGTCTGGCGTTACAGCGGGATCGACCGGTTCGACCTCGACCCCTTTGTTCCGGTGCAACCGGACCACGCGGTAGCAGCCCCAGGTCCCGACGTGGGACGGACCCTGGCCCAGCCATTTGGACGGCGCGCCGCTCTGGTCGTGACCTACAACGGTGCCATCGTTGAGGTGGACAGGGCACCGATGGTTCCCGATGACCAGCTGTCGGTCGGCTCCGTCCTGGCCGAGGCCGAGGTGCCACCCGGGTTGGGCGAGCTCGCCCCGGCACGAGACGCATTCGGAGAGCTGCACGATGCCTTTATGGCCGACGTGGTCCACATCGTCGTCCCCAAGAAGGTTGTCCTCCCCGACCCGGTCGTCATCGTGCACCTCATCGACCGGGTACCCACCTCCGATTCGCCGTCGGTATTTCCCCGGGTCCTGGTGCACGTGGGCACCTCGGCCGAAGCCGGAGTCATCGAACTGATCGCCAGCGTGGGTACGCAGGACTCCGAAGGTTCGGTGTCGCCTGCGCTCGTCATCCCGGTCACCGAACTCGAAGTGGAGGATGACGCCCATCTGGCCTACGCCAATCTGCAGGTGCTCGATCAGGCGTGTACGGAGTTGGCGGTGCAGGCCAGCCGCGTGGGGCGCAACGCCACCTTACGGTCGTTCACCGTCAGCCTCGGCGGTGCTTACGCGCGAGTGCGCACGGACTCGGACCTCGTCGGCCAGGGGGGTCACACCTCGTTGCTGGCCGCTTACCTGGGCACAGACAAGCAGGTGCACGATTTTCGAACACTGCAGGATCACCACGCCCCCCGGACCGAGAGCGAGCTGTTGTTCAAGGGTGCGGTGGCCGACGAGTCGCGATCGGTGTACAGCGGCCTCATCCACATCCGCCACGGTGCCCAGGGTGCCCATGCATTCCAGACGAACCACAACCTCGTGCTGTCCGAGGGTGCACACGCCGACTCGGTTCCGAACCTCGACATCGAGGAGAATGACGTGCGCTGCAGTCACGCCTCGACCGTGGGACCCATCGACGAGGATCAGCGCTATTACCTGGAGTCCCGGGGCATCAGTCCGGCTGTGGCCGAGCGGCTCATCGTGCTCGGCTTCTTTTCCGACCTCGCCAGCCGCGCCCCCTTTGCCGGTGTCGGGCCATGGGTCGACGACGCCGTCAGCCGCCGCCTGTCGGGGCGCCTGCCGTCTGACCGCCATCCGTCGGACGGCCTGCCGCCGGGCGAGCCGCCGGCGAACGACGTGACGGCGTGAGCGCGAGGCGGAGGCGATGACTGAGGTCGTGCGAGTCTGTGGGCGACACGAGATCGATTCGGGGACAGCACGGCGATTCGATATCGGTACGTACCGGATCGCCTTGGTGCGCATTGAAGACGATGTCTATGCCATCGACGACACGTGCAGCCACGAAGATTACTCATTGTCCGAGGGTGAGGTCCTAGCCGAGGAATGTGAGATCGAATGCTGGAAGCACGGCTCCACATTCGATTTACGGACGGGCCAGCCGCAGACGCTCCCGGCCACAAAGGCGGTGCCGGTATACGTGGCGCGACTCGAGGGTGACGACGTGATGGTGGAGCTTCCGTGACGGCGAACGGTTCCGCTGGACACGAGCTCGTCGTGCAGGGTTTACGTGCCGGGGTGACGAGCCGCGAAGTACTCGCCGGCATCGATCTGGTGGTGCGTAGCGGTGAGGTTCACGCCGTTATGGGTCCGAACGGCTCCGGTAAGAGCACGCTGGCTCAGGTGCTCGCACGGCGCGAAAGCTATGAGGTGACCGCGGGCGAGATCGTCTACAACGGGAAAGATTTGCTGGCGATGAAACCGGAAGAAGCGGCGTGCGAAGGAGTTTTTCTGGCGTTTCAATACCCTGTTGAGGTTCCCGGAATCAGCAACGCTTACTTCCTTCGGTCCGCTCTAAACGCGATCCGCAAATACCACGGCCAAGACGAAATGGATGCGATTGATTTTCTGCCGATGATGCGGGAGAAGCTGAAGTTACTGGACATGGACGAGAAGCTGATGAATCGCTCGGTGAACGAAGGCTTCTCCGGTGGCGAGAAGAAGCNNGGCTGCTCAACTACATCGTGCCGGATTTCGTGCACGTGCTAGTGGATGGGCGCATCGTCAAGTCCGGCGGCCGTGAACTAGCGTTGGAACTCGAAGAGAAAGGCTACGCCTGGACAGACACCGAAGCGCGCACGGCGACTCCAGCTTGAGATCGAAACGGGGAAGAAAAGAGTGATTACGGCGGACCAACAATTGAGCAGTTACTTGGAGAGTTTTAGCGACTTCGAGAAGGCGGCGGGCGGCAATACGTTGCCATGGTTGCGAAAGCTCCGCGAAGACGCGTTCGCGCGCTTTTGCGAGGCGGGCTTTCCGACGACCCACACGGAGGATTGGCGATTTACCAACGTTTCCGCGATCGCGCAGACGCCCTTCAAGCTTGCGCCCCGTCGAAGAGAGCTTCTCTCGCAGGAAGCATTGAAGCCCTGCTGCTTGCCGAAGGCCGCTTGCCAGCTTGTTTTTGTTGACGGCCATTTTGCGCCCTCGCTTTCGTCTGCGGACAAGCTGCCAGAAGGGCTGCAGGCTCGCAGCTTAGCCGCGCAAATCCGTGAGAATCCAGGAGCTATCGAGCCGCACCTCGGACGTTACCTGGACACGCAGCGAGACGTTTTCTCGGCGCTAAATACAGCATTTCTTGATGATGGCGCGTTTGTCCATGTGCGGTGCGGCGCTGTGATCGAGCAACCTGTCTATCTCCTCTTTGTCTCGACGGAGACTGACGGTCCGATGATGAGCCATCCGCGCAACCTGATTGTGGCGGAGGAGAATAGCCACGCCACGATCGTAGAGGATTACGTATCGCTGGGCGGAGGGGCAGCGTTTTGCAAT
>PKWD01000462.1 GCA_003131945.1 Acidimicrobiaceae bacterium | reverse complement strand
TGTCGATGGCCCTGTTGCGGGCCGGGGCCGACGTCGTCGGCTACGAGCTGCGTCCCGACTTCGCCGCCGGGGCCCGGGCCAACGTGGCCGCCTGGAGCGGGGCCGACGCGTCCTACCGGGTGGAGGAACGCGACATCTACGAGGGTGTCGACGAGGTGGACGTCGACCGCATCGTCCTCGATCTGCCCGAGCCCTGGCAGGTTCTGGCTCACGCCGAGAAGGCGCTTCGGCCCGGCGGCATTCTGCTCGCCTACCTTCCGACCATCAACCAGGTGGCCACCCTGCGGGCGACCATGACGCGCAGCGCCTTCGGCATGGCCGAGACGTCGGAGATCCTGCGCCGCACGTGGCACGTGGAGGAAAGGTCAGTGCGCCCCGATCACCGCATGGTAGGCCACACCGGCTTCCTCACCACCGCCCGGCTCCTGATTCCGGCCGGGGAGAATCACGGCCCAGCCGAGGCCAATCAGGATTCGGTCGATGACGATGACGATTCCCTCGAGCCCGACTGACGGCCGCCGTCGGGTTGCTCGGCCACTTCTGCCGGAGCAGGAGCCAGTCCTGTTCGATGAATCAGTCCTGTTCGATGAATCAGCCCTGTTCGATGAAGATGCACTCTCCGGGACACTCCTCGGCCGCTTCGGTGACAGCGTCCTCGAGATCCTCGGGCACAAGGGCCATTCCGGCGGAGCCGCCCGGGTCGTTCTTCACGGCGTCGGCGTCCTTGACGTAGGCGAGACCGTCGTCGAGCAGCGTGAAGACGGCCGGCGCGATTTCCTCGCACAGTCCGTCACCGGTGCACAGATCCTGGTCGATCCAGACCTTCATGACGTGTGTTCTTGCCCTCTCCTCGCCGCGGACCATGTAACCGGACGGTAACGACGCGCCGTTCGGGGTATCAACTAACACCAGGTGCCTGCACGCGAGGCCCCCACCGCCCAGCGTCGGACGCCATAAAACCGATGGCGGAGTTCGCCACCTGGACCCCTCCAGCCTATCGGTCGTTCGGGGCCAATCCCAACACCCCGCGTTTATCCCACTACTGCGCGTTTATCCCGCCACAAGGCGCACCTTTAGCATCAAGGGCCGTGTATGGTCGAAATAGAGGCCCTGAGCGCCCTGCGGGGAGGTGATTCCGATGGCCGATTCCAACGAACAGCGGGAGTTGGCCAAGGAGCTCGAGCAGCTCCGCGAGCGCTCCCGTCAGGCCGAAGAGGAAGTCGCCGTCCTGCGCCGCCGTCTGTCCGAGGGACCAGGGCGTGTCCAGTCGCTCGAAGAGCGCATGCTGGAGGCCAAGGGTCAGCTGGCCCAGGCCATCTCCCAGAACGAGAAGCTCACCTACACGCTGCAGCAGGCCAAGGAACACATCGCCGCCCTGCGCGAAGAGGTGGACAAGCTCACCCAACCGCCCAGCGCCTACGGGACCTTCCTCCACACCAATGAGGACGGCACCATCGACGTGTTCTCCGGTGGCCGCAAGATGCGCGTCGCCCTTCACCCCGAGATCGACAGCGCCGAGTTGCGTCGTGGCCAGGAAGTCGTCCTGAACGAATCGCTCAACGTCGTCCTCGCTCGCAAGGGCGAGGACTCCGGTGAGGTCGTCACCCTGAAGGAGCTTCTCGAGGACGGCCGTCGGGCCATCGTCTACGCCCGCGCCGACGAGGAGCGGGTGGTCGAACTCTCGGCCAGCCTGACCGGCATCCACCTGCGCGCCGGTGATTCGATGCTCATGGAGTCGCGCTCGCAGTTGCTGGTGGAGAAGCTGCCCCGTCCCGAAGTCGAAGAGCTGGTGTTGGAAGAAGTGCCCGACATCACCTACGCCGATGTCGGCGGCCTCGACCTCCAGATCGAAGCGATCATGGACGCCGTCGAGTTGCCGTACCTGCACCGGGCGCTCTTCAGTGACTACAAGCTGCCGGCGCCGAAGGGCATCCTGCTCTACGGCCCGCCCGGATGTGGCAAGACCCTCATCGCCAAGGCGGTGGCCAATTCCCTGGCCAAGAAGGTCGCCCAGGTGACGGGGAACGCCAACATCCGCAGCTACTTCCTGAACATCAAGGGTCCGGAGCTGCTCAACAAGTACGTGGGGGAGACCGAGCGCCAGATCNNTCTTCGACGAGATGGACTCGCTCTTCCGCACCAGAGGGACGGGCATCAGCTCCGACATGGAGTCCACCATCGTCCCCCAGCTGCTGGCCGAGATCGACGGGGTGGAGACGCTCCGGGACGTGATCGTGATCGGCGCCTCGAACCGGGAGGACCTCATCGACCCGGCCATCCTGCGCCCGGGCCGCCTCGACGTGAAGATCAAGATCGAGCGACCGAACGAAGAGGCGGCGGCGCAGATCTTCTCCCGCTATCTGACACCCGATCTCCCGTTCGATCCGATCGAGGTCGATCGCCTGGGCGGGGGCGACAAGGCCAAGGCCGTCCAGGCCATCATCGAATCGACCGTGGCCGAGATGTACCGGGCCGACGACGAGAACCGCTTCCTCGAGGTCACCTACCAGAACGGCGACAAGGNNGCCATCAAGCGGGTCATCGCCGGTGACGGCGGGGGGATCCGTACCTCGGATCTCCTCGAGTCCATCCGGCGGGAGTATAAGGAGAACGAAGACCTCCCGAATACCACGAACCCCGACGACTGGGCCCGGATCTCGGGCAAGAAGGGGGAGCGCATCGTCTACGTCCGCACGCTGTTGGCGGACTCCGAGGAGGCGCGTGGGGGCCGAGCGATCGAACGGGTGGGTACCGGGCAGTATCTGTAGCCCGGTCGCCGCAGGTCATGGACGCTAAGGGTCATTCCCAGGCGAGCCGCGATCTGCCTTCAGGTCGGGGCTAGGGTCGTTTTCGTGGCAGTCGCCAAGGTCTGCGGCATCGAAACGGAGTACGGGATCCATCACGTCGGCGGCGACGGCAATCCCGTGGCGTCGTCGTCCTTGCTGGTGAACGCTTACGTCACCGACCTGCAGCGCGTCGCCTGGGACTTCGAGGACGAGACACCGGGCAACGACGCCCGCGGCTTCGCCCGTGAGGGCTCGATGCCGCCCGAGGTCGAGACGCATCTCGTCAACGCCGTGCTCACCAACGGGGCCCGCTACTACGTCGACCACGCCCATCCCGAGTTCTCTACGCCCGAGTGCGCCGATCCCCTCGAGGTCGTGCTGTACGACAAAGCGGGGGAGGAGGTGCTGCGGCGATCGATGGCGGCGGTGCGCCGGACGCTCCCCGAGGGCCAGTCCATCGTCGTCTACAAGAACAACTCCGACAGCAAGGGCAATTCCTACGGCACCCACGAGAATTACCTGATGGACAGGGCCGTTCCCTTCGCCCGCATCGCCCATCTGATCACGCCTCATTTCGTGACCCGCCAGATCTTTTGTGGCGCCGGCAAGGTGGGCAGCGAGACACCGGGGGCCGCCGGGCGCGACGTGGCCTTCCAGATCTCACAGCGGTCGGAGTTCTTCGAGGAGGAGATCGGGCTCGAGACCACGCTCAAGCGTCCGATCGTGAACACCCGCGACGAGCCGCACGCCGATCCCCAGCGCTACCGGCGTCTCCATGTCATCGTCGGCGACGCCAACCTGGCCGAGGTGGCGACCTTTCTCAAGATGGGGACGACGGCCCTCGTTCTGGCCCTCATCGAGGACGACGCTTTCGACGGGGTGGATCTGGCCATCGCCAGTCCGGTCCAGGCCATCCGCCAGGTGGCCCTCGACCCGACCCTGGCCACCGTGATCGAGATGGCCGACGGCCGCACCGTCACGGCCCTGGCTCTGCAGTGGGAGCTGTTCGGGCTGGCCCGGAAGTACGCCGAGGAACGCGGCCTCGAATGTCTCGGCAGTGAGAGCGTGGGCCAGTTGGTGCTCCGGCGCTGGGAGGATGTCCTGCACGGCCTCGAGACGGACCCGGCCACGGTGGCGGGACAGGTCGACTGGGCCGCCAAGTTCCAGCTGCTCGAGGCCTACCGTGAGCGCCACGGTCTCGACTGGGACGACAGTCGCCTGGCGGCGGTGGACCTTCAGTACCACGACCTGCGGCCCGAGAGGTCGCTGTTCGCCCGGCTGGACACGGAGCGCCTGCTCGATCCGGCCGACGTGCTGGCGGCGGTCACCGAACCCCCCCGACGTACGCGCGCCTACTTCCGGGGGCAATGCTTGAAGCGATGGGCCTCAGCGGTGGCCAGTGCCAACTGGGATTCGCTGGTCTTCGACCTGGGGACCGACCCACTGCGGCGCGTCCCTATGATGGATCCGCTTCGTGGAACAGCCGAACATGTCGAGGAGTTGCTTAAAGAATGCGCCACGCCGGCGGAGTTGTTGGAACGGTTGAGCGGTTAGGGGAGCAGACGGATGCCTGAACGGGAGTTGAAGCGCAAGCCAGCGGCGGCCCCGCGCGAGGAACAGGTGATCGAGGAGGCCCCGCCCACTGCCGCGCAGGGAGAGAAACTGAAGGCCGAGCTCGACGACCTGCTCGACGAGATCGACGAAGTCCTCGAGGAGAACGCCGAAGAGTTCGTCCGCAACTACGTCCAAAAGGGCGGGGAGTAACTGCGTGGGCCTGCCGCTCTTCCCCTCCGGGGATGACCCCGGTCCCAGTTTCGCCGCCCTGCTGCGCAGGACCAATCCCACCACACCGCTTCTCCCGGGAACTGACGCGTCGGCGGGAACGCTGACCGTCCGCCACGGCACGACCGTGGTGGCCTTGCGGTATGGGGACGGTGTGATCATGGCCGGCGACCGCCGCGCCACCGAAGGCCACATCATCGCCCACCGGGCCATGGAGAAGGTGTTCCCCGCCGACCGCTACTCGGCGGTGGCCATCGCCGGGGCCGCGGGTTTCGCCGTCGAGATGGTTCGACTCTTCCAAGTCCAACTCGAGCACTACGAGAAGGTTGAAGGGGTCACCCTCAGCCTCGAGGGCAAGGCCAACCAGCTGGCCCAGATGGTCCGCCAGCATCTTCCCCTCGCCATGCAGGGCCTGGCCGTGGTCCCGCTCTTCGCCGGCTACGACCTCGCCCGCGGGTCTGGGCGGATCTTCACCTACGACGTCACCGGGGGCCATTACGAGGAGGCTGATTTCCAAGCCACCGGCTCGGGGGGGCGCGACGCGCGGACCACGATCAAACTCGGATTTCGCGAAAGCCTCTCGCGTGATGAAGCGGTCGAACTCGCCATCCAGGCCCTCTACGAGGCAGCTGACGAGGACGCCGGCACGGGCGGCCCCGACCTCGTGCGCGGAATCTACCCGCTGGTCGCGGTGGTGACGGCCGACGGCTACCTCCAAGCCGACGAAGACGAGGTGGCGGAGCACTTCGCCACATTGATCGACCGCAAACGGACTGAACGCGAAGCCTTCGGCGCCCCAAACCGTGGAGGTGAGCCCGCATGACCATGCCCTACTACGTAGCGCCAGAACAGGTCATGAAGGACCGGGCCGAGTACGCACAGAAGGGCATCGCCCGGGGCCGGTCCCTCGTGGCCACGATCTACGACGGCGGCATCCTCATGGTGGCCGAGAACCCGTCGCGCTCCTTGCACAAGGTGAGTGAGATCTACGACCGCATCGCCTTCGCCGGAGTGGGGAAGTACAACGAGTTCGATCAACTGCGCGTCTCTGGCGTCCGGCATGCCGACACCAAGGGTTTCGCCTTCAGTCGCGAAGACGTCGACGCCCGTTCGTTGGCCAACCTCTACGCCCAATACCTGGGCCAGGTCTTCACCCACGAGATGAAGCCCCTCGAGGTCGAGGTCCTGGTGGCCGAGTTGGGAACGGACCAGCGACACGATCAGCTCTACCACATTGCCTACGAAGGCACGATCACCGACGAGGACCACTTCGCCGTCCTCGGTGGTGAGACGGAGACGATCACCACCCGAGTGGCCGCCGCCTTCGTCGACGGCTGGGATCTCGACACGGCCCTGCGGGGGGCGGTGTCGGCCCTGGCGGGCCCCGATCGCACCCTCGGAGCCGAGGATCTCGAGGTCGCCGTTCTGGCCCGGACGACCGGGCGACGCGCCTTCCGACGACTAGGGGTGGAGGAGCTCGGCCAGCGCCTGTCCGCTCCCCGCCGCGGCGGTCGTGGCTCCAAGGCGGCCGCCCCGACGTCTCCGCCCGACGAGGGTTCGTAGCACCCGAGGGCACCACGGGGCCGACCGGCACGGACCCCAGCTGTCTAGGTGTCGTCCAGGGTGCCCAGGCTGAGGTCGTCGAAGAGAGCCTCGACCTGGTCGGCCATCAGCAGCTCGCGTGCCTCGTCGGCCTGATTCTCGACGACCAGGAGTTCGACGGGTCCGGGCAGGGGATAGGTCCCGTCACTGCCGCTGCGTACCTGGGTGAGGATCCCATCGGCTCCCAGCCGGGCCATGAGGACCCGGGCCTCGAACGAGGAACCGACGATTGTGAGGGGAACCATGACCGGGGACGACACCCCCGGGATGCTACCGCCGGTCATTGTCAGGCGCACGGGGAGGTCAAGCGTCATAGGAAAGCCCGGTGCGGGCACTACGTTGGATCTGGTGGAGAAACGCATCTTCGGGCTGGAGAACGAGTACGGGGTCACGTGCACATTGCGCGGGCAACGTCGACTGAGCCCCGACGAGGTGGCCCGCTACCTGTTCCGCCGGGTCGTCAGCTGGGGCCGGTCGTCGAATGTGTTTCTCGAGAACGGGGCCCGTCTGTACCTCGACGTCGGGAGCCACCCCGAATACGCCACGCCCGAATGTGACTCCATCGCCGACCTGGTGGCCCACGACAAGGCGGGGGAGCGGATCCTCGACCACCTGGTGACCGGCGCCGAGGCGCGGTTGCGCGAGGAGGGCATCAGAGGGGTCATCTACCTCTTCAAGAACAATACCGACTCGGCCGGAAACTCCTACGGCTGCCACGAGAACTATCTGACCAGCAGGCGCGACGACTTCGCCCACTACACGGAGATCCTCATACCCTTCCTCGTGAGCCGGCAGATCTTCGCCGGCGCCGGCAAGGTGCTGCAGACGGCACGGGGGGCCGTGTACTGCCTGTCTCAGAGAGCGGAGCACATCTGGGAGGGAGTCTCGTCGGCCACCACGCGCAGCCGGCCCATCATCAACACCCGCGACGAGCCTCATGCCGACGCCGAGCGGTTCCGCCGTCTGCATGTCATCGTGGGCGATTCGAACATGAGCGAGTACGCCACATTCTTGAAGGTCGGTACCACCAGCATCTTGCTGCGGATGCTCGAGGATCCCGGCACGGTGCTGCGCGACCTCACCCTCGAGAACCCCATCAGGGCCATCCGCGAGATCAGCCACGACCTCACCTGCCGCCGCCAGGTCCGCCTGGCCAACGGCCGCGAGGTGAGCGCCCTGGACATCCAGTCGGAGTACCTGACCCGGGCGCTTCGTTACCGGGACACTCACGGCCTGTCGCCCCAGGAGGACCAGGCCCTCGACATGTGGGAGCACTGCCTGAAGGGCCTCGAGTCCGATCCCATGACCCTGGGCCGCGAGTGCGACTGGGTGACGAAGCACCAGCTGATCGAGGGCTACCGGGCCCGTCACGGCCTGCCTCTCGGGCATCCGAAGGTGGCGCTGCTGGACCTGCAGTACCACGACGTCAACCGGACCCGTGGGCTGTACTACCGCGTGGAAGCCCGGGACCGCGTGGACCGCATCACCGACGACGCCACCGTTACCGAAGCCATGAACCGTCCGCCGCAGACGACCCGGGCGCGACTGCGCGGGGAGTTCATCCGCAAGGCGAAGGAGCGACGACGCGACTTCACGGTGGACTGGGTGCATCTCAAGTTGAACGATCAGGCCCAGCGGACCGTGCTGCTGAAGGATCCCTTCCGGTCGCACGACGAACGGGTCGAGAAGCTGATCGCCAGCCTGTGATGGCGGGTGGACCCTGGTCGGCCCTGACCCGTCAGGACGCATGAGGCGACCGTGGGTGGGGATGAGGGTGACTCGCACTCCGGGTTGACGCCCATAGGCAAAGCCGGCGAGGGGAGCCCTCGTGACGCCGGCGTCGACGGCATCATCCCCGACGGAGCTCACGACGACATTTTTGGTGCCGTCGCTCCCGGTGCGGGCGGTGTCCGGCCGTCGCGGCAAGGACGGTGGGCCCTCGAGTGGCTCGTCGTTCTCGGCGTCGCCGTGGCCGTGGCCTTCGGCGTGCGTGCCTATGTCGTCCAGACCTACTTCATCCCCTCGGCGTCCATGGAGCCGACGCTCTTGATCGGGGACAGGATCCTGGTCGACAAGCTGAGCTATCACCTCCATGGCGTGGGTCGGGGTGACATCGTCGTCTTCGCCAAGCCTCCGAAGGAGGTGGCCGATCCCACCATCAAGGATCTGGTCAAGCGCGTCATCGGCCTACCCGGTGATGTCATATCGTCCCGGGGTGGCCGCGTCTACATCAACGGCAAGGTCTTGCCGGAGCCGTGGCTCGGGCGGGGCATCGTGACAACGGACATCAGGACGCAGAAGGTGCCCCCGAACGAGTACTTCGTGATGGGGGACAACCGGTCCGACTCCCAGGACAGTCGTTTTTTCGGCCCCATCCCCCGGTCGCTCATCGTGGGGCGCGTGGTGCTGCTGATCTGGCCCTTGTCGCGCTTCCACGCCTTCTGACCGACGAACCAGACCGACCCCGGCCCGGCCCACGCACCTCGTCGTCGGGGTACCGATCTCCGTCATCCAGGGCGGCCCCTGCTCTCGTAGACTCCATATCGCATGCTGTCGCTCAGCCCCGCAAAAATCCTGGTCCTCCTGGTGGTCGCCCTGATCGTCCTGGGACCCGACAAGCTCCCCCACGTGGCGCGCCAGTTGGGCGCGGCATGGGGGGACCNNCGACGTACGCGGTGCCTTTCCCGACCTTCCGCCCACCCATGAGGTGGCCCAAGCCGTCAGGTCCCCCCTGGCCTTCCTCGATCGTCTGGCCGACGAGCACGAGAAGTCCAAGGCCGAGGAGGAGGGCGAGTCCGACGAGGTGGCCGGCGCCCCCCTGGCCACCGGTCCACCGTCCGAATCGGCGAGCGACGGCAACGGCGTCCACGGCGGAGCTGCGCAGGAGGTGACGGGTGCGGGAAGTGTCCGCCCCGCCATCCGTGCCCTTCCCGTTGAGTTCGACGACCCGAGCATGAACTGATCGCAGGCACCGGCCGCCTCCATGGGCCTCAGACTCCGTCTTCGAAACAGGTCGTCGCGCCCGACGCCCGACGCCATGACCCTGGCCGAGCACATCGGCGAGCTCCGGCGTCGCCTCATCGTCTCGGCCACTGTGTTGGTGATCACGGCCACGGTGGCCTTCGTGTTCTATCCGCACATCCTGAATTTCCTGAAAGAGCCCTATTGCAACGTCGTCGGACCGAAGCGCTGCGTGCTCTATGTGACCGGTCCGCTCGAGGGTCTTGCCTTGCGCATCAAGATCGCCACCTACGGTGGGCTGTTCCTGGCGTCGCCGGTGCTCCTGTGGGAGGCCTGGCGCTTCGTCACCCCGGGACTGCGTCGCAACGAGAAGCGCTACGCGGTGCCGTTCATCCTGGCGTCGATCACCCTGTTCGCCGCCGGCGCCGTGCTCGCCTACTACATCTTTCCCAAGGCGTTGCAGTTCCTGGGCAAGATCGGGGGGCCGTCTCTGCATCAGATCTACTCGCCCAGCAACTATCTGGGCCTCATCGTGGCCCTGATGGCCATCTTCGGGATCACCTTCGAGTTTCCCGTCGTCTTGGTGTCGCTCCAGCTCGCCGGTGTGCTGAAGCCGGCCAAGCTCGCCTCGTGGCGCCGATGGGCCATCGTCGGTCTGACCGCCTTCGCCGCCGTCATCACCCCGAGCGGGGACCCCTTCTCCATGCTGGCGCTGGCCATTCCCCTTTACGTCTTCTATGAGGCGTCCATCCTCATCGGGAAGCTGCTGCTGCGACGTCGAACTCCGTCCGGGTGATCCCCGGGGGTGAAGCGGACGCCACCGTTCGGGCCGCCGTCGTGTCCCGGCTCGGCTTCGCACCCGATCCGTTCCAACTCCGAGGGTTCGACGCGCTCGATGCCGGGCAGTCGGTGCTCGTATCCGCTCCCACCGGATCGGGCAAGACGGCAGTGGCCGACTACGCCGTCGCCCGCGCCCTGGCCGGGGGGCGCAAGGCCTTCTACACGACTCCTCTAAAGGCACTGTCGAACCAGAAGTTCGCCGAGATGGCCGCCGCCTACGGCCACCAGCGGATCGGACTGCTGACAGGGGACCTATCACACCAGCCCGATGCCGACGTGGTCGTGATGACGACGGAGGTTGTGCGCAACATGCTCTTCGCCCGGTCCCCGCAGCTGACCGGGCTCGGCCTTCTCGTGCTGGACGAGGTGCACTACCTGCAGGATCCGTACCGAGGGTCGGTCTGGGAGGAGGCGATCATCCTGGCCCCGGCCGACGTGGTGCTCGTCTGCCTCTCGGCCACCGTGTCGAACGCCGATCAGCTGGGCGCGTGGCTGCGATCGGTGCACGGTCCCACCGAGGTGATCGTCGAGAGGCACCGGCCCGTGACGCTGAGCGACCATGTGGCCATCGCCGAGAAGGGGAGCCGCCGGGTCGATCTCGTCCCCTTGCTCGATCACGGCCGATTGCACCCCCGGGCGGCCGCCCTCGACCAGCGCGTCGCCCGTCTGGCGCGGCGTCCCGGGGGCCTGCGCCAGTCCCGGGTGGCCACGCCGAGACGGACCGAGGTCATCGACGCACTGGCCGAGCGCGACATGCTGCCCGCCATCGTGTTCATCTTCAGCCGCAACGCCTGTGACGACGCCGTGAGACAGTGCCTCGAGGACGGGGTACGCCTGACGACCTCCGACGAGCGGGCGGAGATCCGCGAGCGCTGCGCCGAACGCACCGAGGGTCTGCCCGACGACGAACTGCGCGTCCTCGGCTACGGCCCCTGGATCGCCGGCCTCGAGGCCGGAGTGGCCCCGCACCACGCCGGCATGATTCCCGCCTTTCGAGAGGCCGTGGAGGAGTGCTTCACCGCCGGATTGCTCCAGGTCGTGTTCGCTACCGAAACGCTGTCGCTCGGCATCAACATGCCGGCGCGCTCGGTGGTCATCGAGCGTCTGACCAAGATGCGTGAGCACGGACGAGCCGGGCTGACGTCGGGGGAGTATGCCCAACTCACCGGGCGCGCCGGTCGGCGCGGCCTCGACTCGGTGGGCCACGCCGTGGTGGCGTGGTCGCCGCAGGTCTCTTTGGCTGAGCTGGCGGTACTGGCCACCTCGCCGGCGCCGCGACTGACGTCGTCGTTCCGGGCGTCGTACAACCTGGCCGTGAACCTGGTGCGCCGGTATCCCGCCGATCAGGCCTACCAGGTTCTCGATCGCTCGTTCGCCCAGTTCGTGAGCGCCGACCATCACAATGCCCTGTCACGCCGTATGGACCGGGCGCTGCGCCTTCTGGAACGCCGGGGCCACGTGGCCATCGACGCCTGGCGTCTCACGACGCGCGGGGCGCTGCTGGCGCGCATCTACCACGAGTCCGATCTCCTGGTGGCCGAGGCGCTGGCCAATGGCCTCTTCGACGGACTCGATCCGGCCGGCCTGGCGGCGGTGGTGTCGGCCTGTACCTATGAAGTCCGGGCCGGGCGCTGGCACCCCGAGCCCCGTCCGCCGAAGGACGTCGCCCCCCGACTCCACGCTCTCGTGGCCCTGGGCGAGGGCCTACGACACGACGAGGAAGAGGCCCGCCTGGCCCGCACGCGGTTGCCCGATCTGGGTTTCGCCGAGGTGGCGTGGCGTTGGGCGCGCGGCGAACGACTGGCCCGCGTGCTCGAGCGGGCCGAGCTCGCCCCCGGCGACTTCGTGCGCAACGCCAAACAATTGGTCGATCTCCTTCGCCAGCTGGCCACCGTCGCCCCCGTCCCGGCCACGGCGGCCACCGCGCACCGCGCCGCCACCGCCCTGCAGCGCGGAGTGGTGGCAACATCGATCGGGCCGCCCATCGCCGGCGATACGGCCTCAAAGGACGAACCTGAAGAGGGACCTGTCGAGCGCTCCGACGAGGCTTCTGACGAACCGTCCGGCGGGGTCTCCGAGGAGGCCTCTGACGGGTCCGAGAGGCCCTGACGGAGGCTCCCGGTCCTGGCTGACCGGGGTCCGCCACCTCGGCCGCGGGCCAGCCGTAGTGTTGCCCGGGCATGTTCCCCTACGCCGAAGAGACGTTCACTGACGACGAGGCTGAGGTCCTTCGGCCTTACGTCACGAACCTCGAAGGCCCGGTCTTTGCCCTGGTCAACCTGCCCGAAGTGGTGAAGGGGGCCCTCTTCGCCCGCTACTCGCGGTCGGGCAAAAGCCTGCGCCGGCTCTTCCTCGACGAGTTCGTCGGCGACCTCGATGTGAGCGGCGACGCCGGCGTCGACGCCACCATGGGCCTGCGACGCGCCGAAGAGCTCTACGAGCGTGTGTTCTTCGAATACGGCGACGACTCGGTCGCCCAACTCGGTGGGGTGCACCTGGCGTGCGAACAGGCTTCGAACGTGTTGACCAAGGTGCTCGAGTGGGGTCGTCTCATGGCGTATCTGGAGCAGTCCACGCGCTACATCGTGTACGACTCCCGTCTCGGCACCGGCCACTACCGGTATTACCGTGACCCCGATGTCCTCGACTCGCCCCTCGGGGCTCGATTCGTGGGCGACATGGACCGGATGTTCGACACCTATGCCACGCTGCTTCCGGAGCTGCAAGCGTGGCTCGTCCGACGCTTTCCCCAGCAGCCTGGTGACTCCGATTTCGTGCACCGCCAATCGATACGGGCCAAGGCGCTCGACGCACTGCGCGGCCTGTTGCCGGCTGGTGCCTTGTCGAACGTCGGCATCTACGGCACCGGACAGTCCTACGAGATGCTGCTTCTGCGGATGCGCTCGCACCCGCTCCCCGAGGCACGACGGTACGCCGAGCTGATGCTGGCCGAGTTGCGCAAGGTCATCCCGTCGTTCCTCCAGCGCGTCGACCTGGCCGACCGCGGCGGGGCCTGGTCCGACTACCTGGCCTCGACCCGATCGCACACCGACGAGGTCGTGGGCCGACTGTGGCCCGATCGCCACGAGGCCGAGGAGGACGCATCCGCCCTCGTCACCCTCGACGACTGGGATCCCGAGGGCGAGGACAAGGTCATCGCGGCGATCTGCTATCCCCACATGGCGATCCCCGAATCCGAGGCGTTGCGCCGGGTCCAGGCGCTCGGAGCCGAGGACCGGCGGGCCGTCATGCGGGCGTACGTGGGGGAGCGGACGAACCGTCGACACCGACCGGGTCGGGCGTTCGAGCGCACCGATTACCGCTTCGACATCGTGTCCGACTACGGCGCTTTCCGGGATCTCCAGAGACACCGGATGTTGAGCATCGAATGGCAACCCCTGACGCCGATGTTGGGCTACGACGTGCCAGACATCGTGAGCGAAGCCGGGTTGACCGGCGCATTCGAGGCCTCGTTGGCGAGGTGCCGGGACCTCTACGACACCATGGTCCCGACGTTCCCGCATCAGGCGCCCTATGCCGTGGCGCTGGCCTTTCGCATCCGCTACGTCATGCAGATGAACGCACGCGAAGCGATGCATGTTCTCGAACTTCGGTCGGGCCAGCAAGGGCACCCCGTGTACCGCCGGGTGGTGCAACAGATGCACCGCCTGATCGCCGAACGCGCCGGGCACCGGCTGATCGCCGATGCCATGGCTTTTGTCGATCACGGCGAGCACGAACTCGAGCGTCTCGACGCTGAAAGGCGGGCCGAAGCCCGTCGGGCGCCGGTACCGAAAGAGACATGTTCGGCAGGTGTTTGGCCAGGAAAACAACTGGAGCCGTGACCAGGGAGGACGCGCGAACTGCCTGGTGAACCGCAAAATAAGAGGCTTGACGCGCTCCGTCTCTGTCGGCGTAGTGTGCGGCGAGTCCCAGACGCCCCGAAGGCATTCGACCGGTGGTCCCCGGCCGGAGCGAGCTCGAGGGGGGGATGCTGTGAGAGGCGGGAGGATGACCCGAGGGACTGAGTAGAGAACGTCCCACCTCACGTCGGCGGACACGACGGTGAGGCGGAGACGGCACCAAAGGTCCCCGGGCCCTACCGCCCCCATATCGCACCTGTCCTCAGGGTGTGGTTCGCGCTCCCAGCGGTGAGCCGGCCCCGCTTGGGTGGTCTGGATCGCCGATCGGAGCAGATATGCTCCCGCGCGTCAGACGACCTCCCGAAGGGCACAGATGGCCGACGACCTGGATGAAGTGACAGAACCTGACGAGCTCGAAGGTGTCGAGCTCGAGGATCTGCCCGACGACGAACTGATCGACGAGGACCTCGCCGACCCCTTGGTCGATGACGACGACCTGGTGGACGACCTGGTGGACGACCTGGTNNCTGGGCGGCGGCGGCGGCGGCCGAGGAAGCCGAGGAGGAGGACGAGGAGGTCGACGACGAGGATGTCGAAGCCAGCCTGGACGAGATTCTCAAGGAGCGTCTCGTCGTCGAGGAGGAGGAGGTCGAGGACGAAGAGGTGGCCGAGCCTGACGACCGGTCCGGCGAGATCTCCGAACGCGTTCTTCCCAAGCAGGCCGACGAGTTCGTGTGCAGTTCGTGCTTTCTCGTAAAGAACACCACGCAGCTGGCCGACCCTGACAAGGGGCTGTGCCGGGACTGCGTGTGAGGGCATCGGCACGGAGTACGAGGAGGCCGGGACGTGGATGAGCAGAGGTCACCGGCGGAGCGCATCCTTGATCTGATCGTCTTCGGTCCGGCCGGACTGGCCCTGACGGCGGCCGAGGAGTTCCCGAGGCTGGTGGACAAGGGTCGGAACCATCTCGAGGGGCAGGTGCGCACGGCGCGCCTGGTCGGACAGGTCGCCTTCCAGATGGGTCGGCGCCAACTGGACAATCTGACAAGCCAGCGGGCGGCGCCGCCCCCGGCCTCCCCATCGTCGCCGTCAGATCCCGTCGCCGCCCATGTTTCGCCGGCGCAGTACTCGCCACCGCCGGCCGAGCCGGAGGTGGCTGCTCCCGGCGCCAGCGGCAACGGTTCGCTGCGGCCGCTGGCCATTCCCGGCTACGACAGTCTGTCGGCCTCGCAGGTGGTGCAGCGTCTGGCCGGGTTGTCACATGGGGAGTTGATCGACGTCCGGGCGCACGAGCAGTCCCACCGGCATCGCCGCACAATTCTCAACCGCGTCGAGCAATTGCTCGCCGGTGTCGACGTCGAATAGCGGCGGAAGCTGTAGCGGGGCGCGGCGGCCCGGTCGTGGAAACAGCCAGGGTGGCGGCACGTGATGATGCCGACCGCTGCGGCGAGTTGTGCCGGCGGGCACTCGACTCTCTTCAGCATGTGCGGGGCGGTGCCCTCTTCTCCCGTCGCGAGACGGGCCTGGTGGCCAAAGCCCTACTGCGCCCGGGCGGCCTCGATCGCCTGATGGCCGACGACCGTCGTCGAGTGCTCGTCGGCATGATCGACGAGGCTGTGGTGGGCCTGGCCGTGGGCCATGTCGACGCCGTCGGTGAGACCTCGCTCGGGATCATCGACGCGTGCTACGTGGAGCCCGAGGCGCGCGGCGTGGGTGTCGGGTGCGCCCTGGTCGACAATCTGGTGGCGTGGTTCACGTCATCGGGATGTCGAGGCGTGGACGTCACGGCGCTGCCGGGCGACAGGGAGACCAAGAACTTCCTCGAAGGGTCCGGATTCAAGGCCCGTCTTCTCACCATGCACCGTCCTCTTCTGTGAGGGCATCATCACCATCGACACCGCCGATGCCGGTGGTGGCCGTCGGTGGCGTCGCCGTGGTCGACGGCGCTCTGCTGATGGTGCGCCGCGCCCACCCACCCGAGGTCGGGCATTGGACACTGCCTGGGGGCCGCGTCGAGCCGGGCGAATCTGTGACAGAAGCAGTCGAACGGGAGCTGCTCGAAGAGACAGCCCTGGACGTCCGCTGCGGGGCCTTCCTCGGTTGGGCAGAACGGCGGGGCGAGGACTACCACTTCGTGATCCTCGACTTCGAGGTGACGACGCCAGGGCGTGGGAGGCCGGCCGCCGGCGACGATGCCGCCGCTGTGGCGTGGGTGCCCCTGGCCGAGGTACCCGCCCTCACCCTCGTCTCGGGGNNACGGGGTGCTCGGTTAGGCCGTCCGCTCGACAGCGAGAGAAGAGGGTCAGCCGCGCCGGGCGGCGACGGCTCCGGCTTTGTGGGGGCCCGGTGGGGGAGGGATCGGAAGGCCGAGCAGTCGGGCGAGGGCGGGAACGAGGCCAGCGGCGTGGCGGGCGGCGGTCAGGAGCTCGGGCGNNGGCGGCAAGCCCGCCGGCTTCACCGTTCGGCGGACGGGGGACTTGATCACCGCATCCAGGAGGTCGATCCACGTGGCCTCGGTCACCGTGGGGGCCATGGCGGTGCCGGCCGTCTCAGCCAGACGCACGGCGAGGTCGGCAGGAACCCGAGCCGTGGGTTCAGGGGGACGTGCCGCCACCCGCAGAGCGTCGGCCACGCGGCTGTCGTCGAGAGCGGTGCCGATGCGGCCGAGCCACGCCACCCGCAATGCCGTCACCCTGGTGTCCAGAGCTTCGCGTAGTGCGCCGACGAGTTGGCGCCCTTCCTCGTCGAGAGTCACGGTCGATGCGCCGGCCACGACCGAACGCATCTCGCGCAGCGGGGCGTCACGGCCGGCCGTGCGCAAGGCGACGGCACGGTCCTTCCATGCCGCCAGGTTCATCTGGGGGAGCAACTCCTCGGCCAGAGTGAGAAGCGGCTGCGGCGGTACCTCGGCCCTGCCCTCGGTCCGGGCGCGCGCGTTCTGCTCTTCGATGGCCTGGCGAACCGCAGGGATGCCGCCGCGCAGCAACTGTTCCGCCACGGGGATCTGCTCCGGGCTGAGTGCCGCCAACGCGGCATTGCGGTGGGCGGTCACAGGCTCGGCCCGCCGGGGCCGCTCGCGCTTTTGCGACCGGTCGTCACGACCGCGCTTGTCAGCACCGCCGGCACGCTCAGCAC
>PKWD01000143.1 GCA_003131945.1 Acidimicrobiaceae bacterium | reverse complement strand
TCAGCGGTGGGGTTCGCCCTGTGGGCCGGGAAGGTCACGGACCTCAACCTCTCCTCGCAGATCTGGTTCGTCGTGCTGGCGGGCGCTGGCATGGGCTTCATGCTCACGCCGGCTAGTACCGACGCCGTCAACCGCGCCTCGCGATACTCGTACGGCGAGGCGACCGGGATTACCCAGACCGTGCGGAACTATGCCGCCAGTCTTGGTCTCGCCGTTCTTGGCACCATCCTGGTCTCGCAGTTCCGATCCCGGGTCACGACGTCGCTGGTGGCACGGGGCCTGTCCCATGCACGCGCCCGAGCCGAGGCGACGACCATCTCACAATCTCAGGGCGGAAACGGGAACGTCGGACGCATTCCTGCCTTCATCAAGCTTGACTTTGCCTATGCCACGCGCTCGGTCTTCTACGTGATGGCGGGCATCATGGCCGTGGCCGCGGTGGTGGCCTTGGTAGGCCTGCAAAGGGGACTCCAGGAGGAACCGGGAGAGACCGGAACCGACGCTGCCATGGAGACGGCGACGTGATCCCGAGGTCTCCGGAGAGGGTTACGACGTCAGCGCGGTGGCGGGAGACGAGATGGGCGACCGCAGTCCGTCACACACGATCTTGACCATGCGCTGAAGGGAGTCGTCGTCAGCCCCGGCATGTCCGCCCGCCTGGCAGGCGCCGATGACCAGGCCGACAATCTCATCGGTCGAGACATCGGAGCGGATGGCGCCGGCGGCGGCTGCCCGTTGTCGCAATTGGTCGATATTGCGCTTCATCTCGTCCATCATCTCGAAGCACTGCGACTTGATGTCTATCCCGGCCGAACCGAGGGCTTCGAAAAGATCACGCTTGGCTGACGCTTGTCCGGCGAACTCGCGGAGAAAAGCGAATAAAGCGGCCCCGGGGTCGCCGGCGCTGCACTGCGTCCGCACGCTCTCCAGAAGCTGCTCCAGGCGGGCCACCACGATGGCCTCGAACANNGCGCCTCCTTGGTGGGGAAGTGACGGTAGAGCGTCCCCACCCCGAGCCCCGCCCGTTCGGCCACCGTGTCGATCGGAACCGACACGCCTTCGGTGGCGAAGATCTCTTCAGCTGCCTGGAGGATGCGCGCCCTGTTCTTGACCGCATCAGCCCGCATGGGTCGCGGCTCTGGATGCTGCCCGTCGGTGTTGTCCGGCGGCGCTACCCCATCCTCTGAGACCCCGGGCCGGAGGCCCGACGCCGTGACTGGCTCTGTGCTCATGACGCTGGTTCCCCCAACATCGGTGTTGACAAACGGAACGTATGTTCCGTATAGTAATCCCATAAACGGAATCTCCGCTCCGATTGTAGACCGGTCCCAACCAAAAGGCCAGGGACGGACCTCCACTCAAGCGGGCCACCGATTCCCGGCTCAGAGCGACGAACACGGAGGCACCCCATGACCACGACCGACATGGTCCCAACGATCTCCCCGCAGCTGGAAGGGCCCGACCCCAGGCGTTACTGGTCCCTGGCCGTGATCGCCCTGGCCCAGCTGATGATCGTGCTCGACGCGTCGGTCGTCATCGTGGCCCTGCCGTCGGCCCAGCGCGCCCTGCACATCTCGGTCGCCAACCGCCAATGGGTCATGAGCTCGTACACCCTGGCCTTCGGCAGCCTCCTGCTCCTGGGCGGGCGGATCGCCGACTACCTCGGTCGGCGCCGGATGTTCATCGTCGGCCTCCTCGGCTTCGGCGCCGCCTCCGCCCTCGGCGGGCTGGCCCAGACACAGGCCATGCTCTTCGGGGCCCGTGCCCTTCAGGGCGCCTTTGCCGCCGTCATGGCACCGGCGGCGCTGTCGCTGCTCACCGTTACCTTCACCGAGGCACGCGAGCGGGCCCGCGCCTTCGGCGTGTACGGCGCCATCGCCGGCGGTGGGGCCGCCATCGGCCTCGTCCTCGGTGGGACGCTGACCCAACTGGCGTCGTGGCGCTGGACACTGCTCATCAACGTGCCCATCGCCGCCGTGGCCGCGGTGGCGGCCAGCAGGGTCGTGGGCGAGAGCCGGGGTCAGTCTCAGGGTGGGTACGACCTGCCCGGTGCCGTGACGGTCACCGCCGGGCTCTTCCTCCTCGTCTACGGCTTCACCATGGCCGGCACCCACGGATGGGCAGCGCCTCTCACCGTCGCCCTCCTCGCCGGTTCCGTGCTGATGCTCGGAATCTTCACCGCCATCGAGCTGCGCTCGAAGCACCCGCTCCTGCCGATGCGCGTCGTCCTCGACCGCAACCGGGGTGGTTCGTACCTCGCCTCGCTGTTGGTGGGTAGCGCCATGTTGGGTACCTTCCTGTTCCTCACCTACTACTTCCAGGGAACCCTCCACTACTCGGCGCTCAAGACGGGTTTCGCCTTCCTGCCCTTCTCCGGCGGCATCATCCTGGGTGCCGGCCTGGCCAGTCGCCTTCTGCCACGGACCGGTCCCCGGGCCCTCATGATGACCGGACTGGCCCTGGCCGCCGGCGGGCTCGTCTGGTTCACGCGTCTCGGGGTCGACACCTCCTACCTGGGGCTCGTCCTGCCCGCCGAGGTCATGGTCAGCCTGGGTATGGGGATGACCTTCGTGCCCATGAGCAGCACGGCGCTCGTCGGTGTCGAGCCCAAACACGCCGGCGTGGCCAGCGCGTTGGTCAACACCACACAGCAAGTCGGTGGCTCACTCGGTACGGCGTTGCTCAACACCCTGGCCGCCACCGCTGCCACCACCTACCTGGCGACCCACGCCAAGAGCGCCGTGGTGGCCCGGGCGGCGGCCGTCCACGGGTATACGACCGCCTTTACCGTGAGCGCCGTCCTGCTGGCAGCGGCCGCCGTGGTCGCCGGTGTACTGGTGCGAGCGTCGCGTCATCAGGTGCAGGCCGAGGCGACCGTGACCGAGTTCCCCGAGGCGGAACCGGCGAGGGCGCTCGAGTCAGCCTGAGCCCGCCGCTCCGAATCCAAGCGCCGCCGCGCTCCGCCTCAGGAACAGCTCCATGGCGGAGGTGGCGCCCGCCCGGTCACCGGTGGCGAGCAGGTCCAACAGCAGGCCACGGACGACGGCGAGATGAGGGGGTCGGGGCCGTGAAACGCACGCGCTTTCGGGGCATGACCGGTCGGGAGCGGATCGTGGCGCTCGTACCCGACCGTCAGGTGTCGTACGCGTACGTCACGGGCATCTTCAAGCCGTACAGGGCGCGACGGCACCTCGATCCACGGGCATTCCACCTACTTCTCGGGCTTTGCGGGATCCGGTTTGCTTCCTCGCAGGAGTCTGAAGGCGTTCCTGCAGAAATGCGCCGATGGTCTGGCCGCCGCCGTGGTGTCGCAGCCGGCCCGGTAGGCGGCGAAGGCTCCGTCGCGCTCGCCACACCGTGAGGCCGGATTCACCCATCCCGGCGACGCACGACGAGCACTCATAGATTCGACGTCGGCGCGGGGGCACGGAGCTCATGTCCTCCAGAGGCGGTGGGCGATGAGTGACGTGTACCGAGCGATAGGGCTCGACCGAGCCGGTCCCGAGGGATCGGCGAGTTGCTGACCAAGACGCCCACCAGGACTTCCAGCGGGTCGGTGCCCTCAACCTCAGCAACGTCCCCACAGCGATCATGAAGCGTCCGAAGCCCGGCGAGACACCGACGGTCTGTTTTGGTCGAGACTCCTGCTCGTGAACACCCCAGTGCACCGTGACCTCGGCGAGGCTCCACGCCGCCGGCATCTGCTCGTACTCGTACTGGCGGTGCTCATGGTGNNTGGGCGTCGTGCTCTACGGCCCGGCGCAGGCCACGGCCTCGGGCCACCCGGCGGCGGCCCACACAGACACGTCGCCGGTGAACCTGGCCACACCCGTCGACATGGCCAACGGCGTGGCCCACCAGTCCGCCATCGTGCGCTCGGGGGACGCCCGCATCGAAGTCCTCAGCCCCACCCTCCTGCGCCTCGAGTACTCGCCAACCGGTGTCTTCGAGAACAGCCCGACCGTCAACGTCCTCGACCGGCGTCTGCCCGTCCCGACATACAGCTCCCATGTGTCAGGGGGCTGGCTGACACTGCGGACCAGTCGGGCCACACTGCGTTACAAGGTCGGATCGGGACCTTTCACTCCGACCGACACATCGCTGCGCTTCGCCGACGGCGATCGCACGACCACCGTGCATCCCACCTGGGACTGGGAGTGCCCCTTCGACCAGACCTGCCAATCCGGCGCCGCTGTCCTGGCCGGTGGCGCATCCATCGGTCAGGGTGCGAGCGGGTACCAGTCGAGCGCTGGATTCGTGGGCGATCTCCTCCACCCTGGTGCCAGCGCCACCTGGAAGGTCCTGGCCGCACCGGCGGGGCCGGCAGAGCTCTCGCTGCGGTACTCGAACACCGTCAGCCCACTCGCCCCCCCCGGCCCCCACACGCTCGAACTGGTGATCAACGGTCTGCCGGTCAGCACCCTGCTGGCGTCGCAGACGGCCGGCGCAGACCCGTGGTCGACCCTCACCACCACGGCGTCTCTGAAGGCGGGCTCCAACTCGGTGGGGGTGGCCTGTGGCTCAGAAGACTCCTGCAACGTCGAGCTCGACACCCTCTCGATCGGTCGGGCCGGTTCTCCTGCACCTCGGCCCGTGCAGACCAACCCTCTCGGAGGTTGGATCCGGGGCTTCGACACCTTCACCTATCAACCGGGCACCCTGTGCGCACCGGGCACCGGCGGGGCCACCTGCCAGACCTCCCTGGAGCCGTTGCACACCGACGGACTCCTCGACACAGCGGGCTACCGCCTGCTCGACGATTCCCAGAGCGCGTTGTGGACCCGCCAGGGGTGGGTGCAACCGAGGACGTCGGTCGGAGACGTCGAGGATGGGTACCTGTTCGTCTACGGCCACGACTACACCGGCGCGCTGCGCACCTTCGCCCAGTTGACCGGCCCCGCCCCCCTTCTCCCGCGCAATGTCTTCGGCGTCTGGTACTCGGACTACACCCCCTACTCGAGTAGCGACATCGAAGAGTCGATCTACCCCGCCTTCCAGAAGAACCAGGTCCCCCTCAACACCCTGTCTCTCGACACCGACTGGAAATCCCCCAACAACTGGGACGGATGGGAATGGAGCAACGCCCTGTTCCCCGATCCGACCTCGTTCCTAGAATGGGCGAGCGCGCGCGGCATCGACGTCACCTTGAACATCCACTCGAGCATCGACGACCACGACCCCGAGCTGGCCACCGCCGAGAAGGTCGCCGGGAGCCCTCTGGCCCCGTCAACCTGCACGGCCGGCCCCTGCAAAGTCTGGGACTGGAGCACCGTCTCTCAGGCCGAGTCGAACTTCGATCTCCAACAGAGCTTCCAGAAGCAGGGAGTGGCCTTCTGGTGGCTGGACTGGTGTTGTGACGAATCGATCGTGTCCATGGCGGGACTCACCCCCGACGCGTGGATCGGGCACCTCTACGCCCAGGAGATGGTGAACCAGGGCCAACGGGGCTTCGTCCTGGCCCGCATCGGTGCGTCCAACGACGATCCGGTGGAGGTGTACCCGGCCAGCCCCTGGTCCGACCACACGTCGGCCATCGCCTTCACCGGAGATGCCTGGGGCACCTGGAACACCCTGGCCCAGGAGATCGCCCTCACTCCTGACGAGGCGACCATCGGTGAGCCCTATGTGAGCGACGACATCGGGAGTTTCCTGGGCTCGCCCCCCCTCGGGGCCGGTGACCCCGCCGATCTCTACGACCGGTGGGTGCAGTGGGGGACCTTCGCCCCCATCTTGCGCCTCCACTCCGAAAACGAGAATCGACTGCCCTGGCAGTACCCCCAACCGGTGCAGGGCATCACCGAGAACTTCCTCCGCCTGCGCGAGGCCCTGATCCCCTACACCTACACCCTCGCCGATCAGGCCCACGACGACGGTCTGCCCATGACCCGGCCGCTCTATCTCGACTACCCGGGCCAGGCGGCCGCCTATGCGCACCCCGACGAGTACCTCTACGGACCCGACATGCTGGTGGCACCGGTGACCTCTCCGGGCACGGTGGCGGACACCACCGTCTGGATCCCGCCCGGACGGTGGCTGGACTACTTCACGGGGGCGACCTTCACCGGCCCCATGACCACCACCCTGGACGTGCCATTGGACCGCATGCCCGTGTTCGTACGCGCCGGGGGGATCATTCCCGAGCAGTCGTCCTCCACCAAGGCCACGACCAGCTCGCCGACGCACATGGTCCTCAAGGTGTTCTCGGGGTCCAGTGGCACGTTCAACCTTTACGCCGACAGCGGAACCGGGCTCGGGTACACCAAGGGTCAGTCCACCGAGACTCCGATCACCGACTCGACGGGGTCCGTCGGCAGCGGCCCCACCGAGGCGCGGGTGACGGTCGGTTCGGCTCGCGGCCACTACCGCGGACAACCGACCGCCGTCAGTTATCGACTGGACATGGTGGACCTGACCGTGCCCTCGTGGGTGACCCTGGACGGGCGCCGCCTGGACCGGCGGTCGTCGGGATCAGACCTTCCGGGCTGGTCCTACCAGTCGTCCACGGCCACGCTGGTCGTCACCACCGCGTCGATGCCCACGACGAAGACGTTCACCGTGGTCGCCTCCGGTACCCGGACGGTGAGCCGCACCGAGCCACCGCCGGCGTCCTCCTGACTCCTCCCCGATCGATGGCGGTGATCGACGGCGCCGCCGCCCCGATGATCGCCGGCGCCACCCCGGCAGTGGCCACCGCTCGGGTGGCATCACCCGACCTGTCCCGGACCGGCGGACGACACGTCGATGTCGTCTGCCCCCGACAGCGCCTTCAGTCCGAGTCCGTCGAGTTGGTCGAAGAACACGTCGGGCTGTTGGAACATCCAGTCGTGGTCCATCGCCCTCCCGTCGGGAGCCGACGCCACCGTGAAGGTGG
>PKWD01000064.1:216-5536 GCA_003131945.1 Acidimicrobiaceae bacterium | reverse complement strand
CGGCGGCCGAGCGGCGAGCGGCGGGGTTCTGTCCGGTCCGGCCGCGCCCCGACGATGCGGATCCCGCTCGCTTGCCGGGGCGGCGGCCGGGGGCCGGGCTCACGCGCCGGCCACCAGGGCGACGGCCAGACAGGCGATCCCCTCGACGCGGCCGAGCGTCCCGAGACCCTCGGCCCCGGTCGCCTTGACACTCACGGGCGCCCCCAGCACGGCACCGAGGCGCCTTCCCATCTCGTCGGTGTGCTCGGCCAGGCGGGGCCGCTCGCACACCACCGTGCAATCTGCGTTCATCACTCTCATACCTTCGGCCGCCACCAGGTGTGCGACCTCGGCCAGAAGGGCCAGGGAGTCGGCCCCGGCCCACTGCGGATCGGTGTCGGGAAAGTGCCGTCCGAGATCCCCGAGACCGACAGCCCCGAGGAGGGCGTCGGCCAGGGCATGGGCCACCACGTCGGCGTCACTGTGCCCGGCCAGGCCGGCCACACCGGGAATGGTGACCCCACCGAGAACGAGGGGCCGACCGGGGTCGCCCGAGAAGCGATGGATGTCGAAACCCTGACCCACGCGCAGCGTGGGGATGACGTCGGCCACCGTCAGGCCTCGACGAGGGCGCGGGCCATGGCGAGATCGGCCGGGGTGGTCACCTTTACGTTGCGCGGGTCGCCGGGCACGACGCGCACGGTAGCGCCTTGCGCCTCGACGAGGCCGGCGTCGTCGGTGGCGTCCCCACCCGCCGCGTGCGCCCGGCGCAGCACGTCGGCTCGAAAGGCTTGAGGTGTCTGCACGGCCATGAGACGACCCCGATCGACGGTGGAGACGACCGCACCGTCGTCATCGACGCGCTTCAGGGTGTCGGACAGCGCCAAGCCCGGAACGGCGCCGGCGGCGCCGTCGGACACAGCGTCGACGACGGCCCGGAACAGTGCCCCCGAGGCCAGCGGGCGAGCACCATCGTGGACCACGATCACCCGGGCGTCGGGCGGGACGGCGTCCAGCCCGGCACGAACCGACGCGGCGCGCGTGACGCCGCCGGCGACGACGACGTCGGCCCCGTGGGTATCGGGCGAGGGGGAACGGGCCATGTCGGCGGGCACCACCAGAACGACCCCGTCAGCGGCGCAACGGGCCGCCTCCACGGACCAGTCGACGAGTGGGCGCCCGCCGATCTCGGCGAATTGCTTGGGGCCCCCGAAGCGGCTGCCGGAGCCGGCGGCCACCACCACCACCCACACCGTCACCGGGGTGGCCCCCCTGACAACGACGCCGCGGCGACGCGGCGGTCAGGCTGGATCAGGGAAGCGCCTCGTCGAGGCGCTTCTCGGCCGCCTCTTCGTCCACATCGAGGGCGAAGGTGAGCTCGGACACGAGAATCTGACGGGCGCGTTGGAGCATGCGCTTCTCGCCGGCCGACAGGCCCTTGTCCTTGTCGCGGATGGAGAGGTTCCGCACCACTTCGGCTACCTGGTAGATGTCGCCCGAGCGCAGCTTCTCGGAGTGGTTCTTGTAACGCCTCGACCAGTTGGTGGGCATCCGCGCTTCCTTCTTGCGAAGCACGGCGAAGACTTCCTCGACCTCTTCGTCGTTGATGACCTCGCGCAGCCCCACACCTTCGGTGTTGTCGGCCGGCACCATCAAGGTCAGATCCCCGTAGGCCAGGCGTAGAACGAGGTACTCACGCTTCTCGCCGAAGGCCTCTTTGACTTCTCGACGCTCGACGATCGCCGCACCGTGATGCGGATAAACAACCTTGTCACCGATGTCGAACACGTCTTGTCTCCCAACCAAGCTGCGTCAAATGTGCGCAGATCAGTCGCCCATTCTACCTGGTGGCGGCCCGGGGCCCGGCGAGGGCCTTGTTCCAGGTGGAGAGCGGTATCCCCGGTGCGGGGGGACCGGGGCCGTGACCGCCGTCAGGCGTAGCGATCGAGAATCGTTGCCTCGGCCAATCGGGCGAGGCCGTCTTTCACCGACTTGGCACGCGCTTCGCCCACTCGTGACACCTCTTCGAGCTCACCGACCGTGGCCCGCATGATCTTCTGCAGGCCCACGAAGTGCTCGACGATCCCGTCGATGATGGCTTCGGGGAATCGAGGCAGGCGGTGCAGGAGGCGGTAGCCGCGGGGTTCGAGGGCCGTGTCGAGGTCGAGCTGGGCGGGCGCCAGGCCCAGGGCGGCGGCCACCCGTCGCGTGTCGAGGAGCTCTTCGGTGGACAGTCGTGCGAGCGCCTGCAGGGCGCGTTCGAGACCGGCTCGCGCCGAGGTCTGGCCCCCGTCGGTTCCGGCACCGGGGCCCGGGCCGGCCCGCACCGGGGATCCGGCCCGCATGTAGTCGCGCACGACCAGTCGCCGCACCGGTGCCACACCGTCGAGCAGCTCCTCGAGCTGCAGCCGAAGGAGGCGGGCGTCGTCACCCAGTTCCACCAGTTCGCTGTCGATCTCGTCGGCGATCCGGACAGCCAGCTCGGCCGGCTGCAGGACGGCGGTCACGTCGCGCAGTGTCACCGTGTCTTCGATCTCGAGCGACGAGAGCGCCCCGACGGCGGCATCGAGACGCTGACGGAACCTCTCGAGGGTCTGTAGAGCCTGCCCGATGCGTTCGTGCAGGCGGGTGGCGGACTGCAGCACGTGTTTGGCATCCCCGCGGTACACGGTGACCACGCCCATCGATGCCGACACAGAGATAACCGGAACATCGATCGAACGTGCCATGCGTTCGGCCGTGCGGTGGCGCGTGCCCGTTTCGGTCGTGGGGATGGACGGGTTGGGCATGAGATGGACATTGGCCCTGGCGATGCGGGCGGCGTCGGCCGACACGATGATGGCCCCGTCCAGCTTGGCCAACTCGGACAGCCGCTGGGGCGTGAACTCGGCGTCGAGGAGGAATCCGCCGGTGCAGATGGACAGGACGTCAGCATCGTCGCCCACCACGATCAGTGCGCCCCGATTGGCGAGCAACACCCGTTCGAGACCATCGCGTAGCGGCCGACCGGGAGCCACCAGCGCCAGAGCCCCGGCGACGGCCGCGTTTGTTCGCTCCACGAACGCATGGTACCTGGGGTGCAGCGTGAGAGGCCCGGGGGCGCCGACGGACATCACGATGGAGGACGACGTTCTCTCGCAGTCCCGCTATGCCGACGCACGGGCCCGCATGGAGCGCCCTTCACCTTCATCTTCCATGGTGAGGGCGACGGCCACCGCGTCTTCCACCGACGCCACGCGCAGAAGTTCGATACCGGGAGGACCATCGGGACACGAGGCGGGCACGATGGCACGGCGAAAGCCGATGCGGGCGGCCTCCGACAGACGTCGGGGGGCGTGGGGGACCTGGCGGATCTCTCCTCCGAGGCCCACTTCACCGAAGGCGACCATGTCGGCGGCCAACGCCATACGGGCCACGGTGGAGGCCAGAGCCAAGACGAGGGCCAGGTCGGCGGCCGGTTCGGTGACCCGGATACCACCGACGGCGGAGGCGAAGACATCGGTGTGCCCGAACACCACCCCGGCCTGCTCGAGGACGGCGAGCAGCAGGGCCAGGCGGCCGGCGTCGACACCCTGGGCCGAGCGGCGCGGCGGCGCCGACTGCGACGAAGCAGGAGCCCGCAGGGCCTGGATCTCGACCAGGAGAGCCCGCTGCCCTTCCATGGCCGGGAGCACGGCGCTGCCCGGGGTCCCGGGGCGGCGGTCCCCGAGCAGGAGCTTGTGGGGGTCGGTCACCGCCGCCAGGCCGGCATCGCCCATGGCGAAGAGGCCCAGCTCACCGGTGGGGCCGAAGCGGTGCTTGGTCGCCCGCACCAGGCGCAGCTCATGGTGACGGTCCCCCTCGACGGTCATGACCGTGTCGACCAGGTGTTCGAGCACCCGGGGCCCGGCGAGGGCACCGTCTTTTGTCACGTGGCCCACGAGCACGAACGGCACCTGCTGCGTCTTGGCCAGCCGCACCAGGTATTCGGCGCAGGCACGCACCTGGGGGACGCCCCCCGGCAGGCCTGAGACGTCGGGGTCGGCCACGGCCTGGATGGAGTCCACCACCACCAGGGCCGGGGGCGATTCCCCCATGGTGCGGGTCACGGCACGGACGTCGGTGGCCTCCAGCAGCAAAAGAGTGGGCGGCACGGGGCCGAGGCGCTCGGCCCGCAGACGAACCTGGGCGGCGGACTCTTCGGCCGACACGAGCACCACATCGGCTCCGGTGATGGCCATGGACCGCAGCACCTGGAGCAGAAGCGTCGACTTCCCCACGCCGGGCTCTCCGCCGAGGAGCGTGACCGATCCGGGGACGAATCCCCCGCCGAGCACCCGGTCGAGCTCGGTCAGGCCCGTCGACTGGGGGGCCGCCCCCGAGACGTCGACGGCACAGAGGGGGACGGGCACGAGGTCGGGATCCCCGGCTCCGAGGCCCGGGCGGAGACCCGCCGGGGTCGCCGCCGGAACCGCCTCCTCCACCAGGGAATTCCACTCGCCACAGGTCGGACAACGACCGGCCCACCGCGCCGTCGTGACCCGACACGCCCGGCACCGGTGGACCGACCTCTGTCTGCTCATTGCCGCAGGGTAGGTCGCCGGTGTGACAGCCCGGTCGATGCCCGGACGCGCCGAATGCAGGTGGCGCTTTCAGATGACGTTGGATGACCCACGGGCGCCGTCACGGCGCCCGTGAGCTGTCACGTGCTCGGGCCGGCCCCGGCCAGTTCCACCGGCGGTGGCTGCAGGCCTTCGATCGTGCGGAACACGATCTCGTCGTTGTCGACGTCGACCACGATCGTCTCGCCCACGCGGAATTCCTTCCACAGGATGCGTTCCGACAGCGGGTCCTCCACGAACTGCTGGATGGCCCGGCGCAACGGCCGCGCTCCGAGTGTCGGGTCGTAGCCCTTGTCGGCCAGCATGACCTTGGCCGCCGGTGTGAGTTCGAGGCCCAGACCCTGGCTCTCCAGCTGGTCGCCGACACGCTTGATCATGAGGTCCACGATCTCGACGACTTCCTCGCGCGACAACTCGTGGAAGACGATCACCTCGTCGATCCGGTTCAGGAACTCGGGACGGAAGTGCTGCTTCAGCGCTTCGTTCACCTTCGTCTTCATGCGCTCGTAGCTGACCGCTTCCGACGATTTGGCGAACCCGACCGAGGACTTGCGCAGATCGGCCGTCCCCAGGTTGGAGGTCATGATCAGCACCGTGTTCTTGAAGTCGACCGATCGACCCTGGGCGTCGGTCAAGCGACCGTCCTCCAGGATCTGCAGCAGTGCGTTGAACACGTCGGGGTGGGCTTTCTCCACCTCGTCGAACAGAACCACGGAGAAGGGCTTGCGCCGCACCGCCTC
>PKWD01000064.1:0-135 GCA_003131945.1 Acidimicrobiaceae bacterium | reverse complement strand
GCCCAGGAAGATGAACGAACCGCTCGGACGCTTGGGGTCCTTCAAGCCGGCGCGGGTACGGCGCATGGCACGCGACAGCGCCTTGATGGCCTCTTCCTGGCCGATGACACGCTTGTGGAGCTCGTCCTCCATGCG
>PKWD01000389.1 GCA_003131945.1 Acidimicrobiaceae bacterium | reverse complement strand
GCGAGCTCGTCGCCAGGACCGAACCCACCAGGATGAGAGGGAAGCCGACGGCGATACCGGCCGTGAAGTGCTCGCCGAGGAGTGCCACTCCGAGGAGCACGGCCACCGCCGGATTGACATAGGTGATGACCGTCGCGCGGGCCGGTCCGATCTCGGCGATGAGGGCGAAGAACAGAAGAAAGGCCAGCGCCGTGCACACAAAGGCCAATCCGGCCACAGCCCCGAGGACCTCGAAGGAAACGTGTGACGGTAGGTGCGTCAATGCCACCGGGGCGTAGGCGATCGCCGTGAGGGCCACCGATGCGCTCACCACTCCGAGGCTCGGGAGGTCCGAAAGACGGCGGCTGATGATGAGGGGACCGAGCGAGTAACCCACCGCCGGTACGGCGATTTCGCCCACGGCGACGAGGTTCGTGCCGTGCAGGTCGATGCCCACCAAGGCGCCGACACCGGCGAAGCCAATGACGAGGCCGAGCAACCGGCGGCGGGTGATGTGCTCCGTGCTCGGGCTGAGCACGCGGTAGATCACGACGGCGATCAGGGGGACCGGNNCGAGCTCGTGAGGTGGAGCTCGGCTTCGGACAGAAACAGCCAGGGGAGCGCCAGCTCGACCACGGTGTAGGCCACGATCCATCGCCAATGACGAAGCAGCGGCCGGAGGTGGCCGCGGCGCAGGGCCAGGGGAATCAACAAGATGGCCGCCGGCAGGGTGCGGGCGAAGACCAGAGTGGCGGGGGACAGCTCCCGGACCGCCACCTTGATGAGGAGGTACGGCGTACCCCAGATGACGCTCATGGCGACGAACAGCAGCCAGCCGCGTCGTGTCATCCCCCTCTTCCTGACGCTCTTTAGTTCCTGAAACTCCGCGGCGGTGCGATCCCGATCCCTATCCGGCGCGTCCGGACGGCCTCACGTCAGGGCGTAGGGATTGGCGCGGTGAGGCTTGGCGAAGCGCATGTGCAGTGAGATGGCTCCGCTCGCCAACGCCGCGTAGAAGCACCACAACGATGCGAACCCGTCGGCCGTGAGCCGGGCCAGGACGACGACAGCGACCAGGTTGGCCACGCCGAAGATGAGGATGTGCCGGTAGCCGGAGAACAGCAACGACCCGCAGGTGGCCACGATGTAGAGGCCGATGACCACGAGACCATGTTTGAGACCGATGCTGTAGGACAGATGGTACGAGCCCAGCTTGACCGTGACCGGGCCGCGCAGCATCGTCGTGAGAAGCACGACCGCCACTCCCACCCCGAGCACGACGAAAGGGGCGATCACCCATCGTCGACGGGCCGTCGGTTGGAGCTTCAGAATGGCTAGAGGGACGAGGATGGGAACGACAATGAAAGCGATCACCAGGTAGATCCACATGGCAATCCGGCCGGCCAGATGGGGGACGTGGTCCTGGAGGCTCCACCACACCAAGGACTCATCGATCTGATGGGCGCCGAGCACCAATGGTGTCGCCGCCAGTAGGAGGTAGTTGTTGCGCCCACGCAGATGGCGAAATGCATCGACGCCGATCGTCGTGACAACGAGACCACCGGCCAGGTCACCCTGCGGGGAGAAACACACAAGAGCAACGTAGCGCTGATACNNTCCCGATGTTTAACCGCTTACCGTGCGCCTGACCGAGCGGTGGAGCGTGTCTTGTCGGCGGTCAACGATGCGATCTGATCCGGTGTGGGCCAACGCACCTTGGTGGCCCAGCCGGCCTTTTCGAAGAACCGGATCACCCGGGCGGCAAGATCGACTTGGTGGGGCAGCACGCCGTGGCGGGCCGACGCCGGTGCACTGTGGTGGAAGTTGTGCCAGCTCTCGCCGAACGAGAGCAGCGCCAGAGGGGCGAAGTTGGTGCTCTGGTCACTGGTGAGGAACGGTCGGCGGCCCCAGATGTGGCAGACCGAGTTGATGCTCCATGTGACGTGGTGCAGCACCGCCATGCGGACCAACCCGGCCCACACAAAAACGGTGAACGCCCCCGACAGGGTCCCGTAGAGCGCGAAACCAGCGGCGAAGGGGATCACCAGTGCGCTGACGGCCAGGATCGGGAACAGCCGGTCGACGACAACGAGGTCCTGGTCGCGCCGAAGGTCAGGGGCGAAGCGCTTCGTATCCGTGGCGTCGCCGGAGAAAAGCCAACCGACGTGGGCCCAAACGAAACCCCGCAGAATGCCGTTGGACCTCGGTCCGTAGCGGTAGGGCGAATGCGGATCTCCGGGTTGATCGCCGAACATGTGGTGGCGACGATGGATGGCCACCCAGCTGATCAGAGATCCCTCCAGGGCCATGGACCCGGCCACGGCCAGGACAACTTTCAGGACCCGGTTCGCCTTGAAGCTGCGATGGGTGAAGAAGCGGTGAAATCCCACCGCGATCCCGAACCCGGTGAAGAGGTAGAAGAGTGCCGCCACGACGACATCGCCCAAGCCGATGAGGTGGCCCCATTCGAGGGGGACGAAAGCGGCCAGCCCCACCACGGGNNGACAATGCGCCCGGCGGAAAAGAGCGGCTCCGGCGGCGGAAGACTCTCGAACGCCGGTGGGCCGTCGTCGTACCCCGCGACCGGTACGGCAACCGGCAGTTCCAGAACGCTTCCAGGCACGGTGCTCCCTCTCAGCCCCTGGGGCCGCGACTGCCACGGTCCCGTCAGGCTTCAGTGGGTCACCGGGGTCTTGGGCGACAGGTGCACCCTACACCGCACCCTTGTGCAAACTCTGTGCGCCGGTACCATTTGCGTTGACAACCATCGGGCAGGGAGCGGGAGGGACACCAATGGCGGAGGCGGGCCCCGGGGCGACGTTCCTGCACTTCGATGACATCGACTGGGCCGGTGCCGGCGCCGCCGTGCCGAGCGCACCGAAGGAGCTCGTGGAAGCGGCCCGCAAGACGGGCGCCCGCCAGAAGCGCATGGTGACCGGTGACCGCGGTTTCTNNCATGAACCACAACGTCATGCCGGCCGGCTTCAGCGTGCCCACCCACGTCCACGACCACGACGAGCTCATCGTGGTGCTCGAAGGAGGCTGCACCGTCCTCGACGGCGGACCCACCATGGGGGCCAACGACGCCGTCGTCATCGAGGCCCATCACGCCTACGGCTTCACCTGTGGGCCCGAGGGCATGCGCTTCCTCACCATCCGCACCGGCGAGGCCGGCTTCGCCACCGCCTAGGGCAGGGCGCTCGGCTCCGTGGTGGGCGCCGGGAACGGTCCGACGGGTCTGTCCCCGGCGATGGTGATCCGCTCCATGACACGGCGGCTCGTGTAGTCGGCCACCGCGTAGTGCTGGACGGCCCGGTTGTCCCAGAAGGCGACGGCGCCCTCGGACCAGTGGAACCGGCACTGGAACTCGGGGTTCTTCACGTGGCCGAGCAGGAACCGGAGCAGTGCGTCGCTCTCGTCCTTCGAGAAACCGTCGATCGACACCGTCCAGTTGGCATTCACGTTGAGGAGCTTGCGCCCCGTCTCGGGGTGGACGCGTACCACCGGATGGACCACCGGTGGCCACTGATCGAGGCTGTCGCGAAGCGTGGCGTTGGCCACGTGCTTGGTCCGCTCCACCATCTGCTCCAGTGAATGCACGGCCCCGAGTCCGTCGAGCACTTTCCTCATCGAGCCGGACAGCGCCTCGTAGGCGGCGTACATGCTGGCGAAGCACGTGTCACCACCGACCGGCGGCAGGACCACGGCCCGCAGGATCGAGCCCATCGGCGGGCTCTCCATGTAGGTGTTGTCGGCGTGCCAGCTGTCGGCACCCTGACCGCGGGGGGAGACCTGGTCGAGGACGATGATCTCCGGCCGCGGGCTCGAGGTGGTGCGGAACAACGGGAGGTCGATCTCGCCGAAGTACCGGGCCAAGCGGATGTGGTCGTCGGTCGCCATGTGCTGGTCCCGGAAGAACAGCACCAGATGGTCGAGCAGGGCCCGGCGCAGCGTCGCCACCGTGACATCGTCCAGCTCGTCGGACAGGTCCACCCCCCGGACCTCGGCGCCGATGGCGGCGGTCATCGTGTCGACGGTGACCGTGGCCCGGCCCGACGTCGTCATGTCGCCGACCCCGGCGCTGCGCCCGAGCTCCGGGCGCGTCGTTCCCGCACGGCCTCACGCGCCTGGCGCACCAACGGCTCGACCTCGTCCACCACGCCGTTGACGGCCACCGGGTCGAGCGTGGCCACCAGGTGAACGCCGCCGGCCTCGGCCAGCATCTCGGGTAGCCGGGTCCTGATCTGCTCCAGTGCCCACGTGAGCATGTCGCCGTGGGCCACGACGTCGAAGTCGATGACGTTGTTCACGATGAGACCGGTCTCAGAGTCATCCCGGTGGATGTAGTGGTAGTGCGGCTCGTCGTCGAAGGCGTCGAAGCGCAGGTACTCGTGTCCACCGTCGGCTTCCGCCACATGAAGAGACACCCCTTCGTCGGAGAAGCCCCCCTCCGGGGACCTCTCGATCAGCTCGGCCAGCTGGTCGGGCTCGTCCCTGTAGGTCTCGAGCAGTCCCTCGGGGTCGACGTCGCGGTACTCGACCCCGATGGTGATCACCCCGGCCGGGAACCAGCGTGTGTTCTCGGGGTCGACCGGTTGCGGTGAGATGGCGTAGACCTTGCCGATCACGGGCGGAACCTCCCTCGGGGGCGCGGCCTCATGCCAGCCGACCGAAGATGGAACGGGCGTTGCCTTCGAGCAACCCGTGACGCACGCCGTCGTCGAGATCGAGCTCGTCGAGCTGACCGAGCGCCCGGCGGTGCCCGACGGTGGGGAAGTTGGTCCCGAAGAGGACCTTCGACCGACCGGCATGGCGGAGGAAGTCGACCACCGCCGGCGGCCAGCGCCGTGGTGGGTACGAGGCGGTACCCAGGTAGACGTTGCTGAACTTGAGTGCCATCGCCACCGCCTCCTCGACCCACGGCCACCCCGTGTGGGAGAGCACGAAGTCGGTGTCCGGGAAATACAGCGCCGGCCGGTCGATCCCGACCGGTCGGCCGCACTCGCTCGGCATCCGGCCCCCCGAGATACCGGCCTGCATCACCACCGGCACCCCGGCCCGGTCGGCCAGCGCGTAGTAGGGGTAGTAGTCGGCGTGGTCGAAACGACGGTCGTAGCTGTGGGTGTGGACATAGAGGCCGACGACCCAGTCCTGGGCCAGGGCCTCCTCCGCCCGCCGGACACCGGCCATGGCTAAGTCGGGGGCGACCGTCCACAGGGTGGCGAAACGCCCCGGGTGGGCCCGGGCCAGGTCCCTGGCCTCCTCGTAGCCGGCGGCCACGTCGGAGAAGGCGAACCCCGACCCGTGGGTCTCGGGGTCGCAGGCGGCGACGATGACCGTGGCGATCCCGAGCGAGTCCATCCGGGCCACCATCTCCCCGGGGTCCGTGAAGCTGTCGTTCGCCACCCGCTGGATCTTGAGAACCAGGCCCTGGGCGGCGATGGCCCCGTCCCAGGCCGCGGCGCGCTCGGGCCCGAAAGCGTTGCACAGATAGTCGACCGTCCCCGCTGACAGCGGCCCGCTCATGGCCGGCCCCCGCCCCGTTCGTCCCCGAAGCGCCGCAGCTTGGCCGCCGTCCCCATCCCCGTCCAGGCGTCGAGCGCCCCCGGGGCCACCACCTCCACCTCGATCCGCACTCCGAGCTGGTCGCGCAGGCGCCTTTCGAGAGCGTCGGCGATNNCGCGGTTGTCCCGGCGGACGGCCCGGACGAAGTAGTCGGTGCCCACCCCCGGGACCTGAGCGGCGACGGCGCCCACCGCCTCGGGCCATATGTTCACCCCCCGTAGCTTGACCATGTTGTCGCCCCGGCCGGCGAACGATGTCATCCGCCGCAGCCAACTCCCACAGGCGCACCGCCCCGGCGGGTACAGCGCGGCCAGGTCCATGATGTTGTACCGGAACTGCGGGCTCCCCGTCTTGTAGAGCTCGGTGATGCACAGCGACCCCAGCTGGCCGTCGGCCACCTGTTCACCGGTCTCCGGATCGAGGACTTGGACGACATAGGCGTCCTCGAAGATGTGGAGCCCGTCGTGGGCCTCGCACTCCACCGCCACCGTCTGCACCTCGTGGAACCCGTAGGTGTCGAAGTACTCGCCCCCGAAGGTCTCCTCCAGCAGCGCCCGGTCACCGATGTTGGGGATGGCCTTCAGGGCCAGGTCGGTCCGCGGGTCGTAGCCGAGCCGGCGGGCCACCTCGGCCAGCCGCAGCAGGTAGTCACCGGTGGTGAGGATGGCGGCGGCCCCGTAGGCGATGGCCAGCTCCACCTGTCGCTCGCTCGAGGTGACGTTCCCCGTCGAAGTGGTGAGGACCACGCAGTTGAGCCACCGGTGCAGGGCCTCGTCGTAGATGAAGGCGCCGTTGTGGGTCCCGTAGGCCCACGAGTTGAGCACGACGTCGCCGAAGCGCACCCCCTGCCGGTACAGCTGGCGGGCCAGCAGCAACGCTCCCACCTCGCGGTCCCATTGCGTGTAGAAGGTCGGACGCGACGCGCCCGTCGTCCCCCCCGACATGAACACCCGCACCGGCTCGCGCCGGGCCTCGGCGGGGGTGACACCCTGGTAGTCGCCGAAGGGCGGGTGCTCCTCGATGCTCAGCCGGATGTCGTCGACGCTGTAGGTGGGCGCTTTGTGCAGGTCCTCGAGACCCTGCAGGGCCGACGGGTGGAATCCGGCACCGTCCCACCGCCGGCGGAAGAACGGCACCCGGTAGGCGGCGTCGGCCCGGGCCTTCAGCCGCTGCAGCTGGAGCCGCCCGATGGTCTCGGGATCGTCGAAGAAGGTCGTCTCGTAGTACTCCGGCGCCGGTGGATAGGCGCGGACGATCTCGTCGTAGTCGACGGCCTGCCACGGTCTGCGTACCCCCTGCGACATCGGCGTCTAGCCCGGCATGGTGTCGGCCGGGAACCGGTAGAGGTCGACGGCGTTGTCCCACAGGATCTTTCTCTTGGACTCCTCGCTGATCATGTCGGGCAGGAGGGCGAGGAAGGTCTCGGTGGCGTGCGGGTACTTGTAGTCCGGATGGGGGAAGTCCGTCTCGTAGACGATGTGGCCGTCTCCCATCCAACGGATGACATCGGCCACGTACCGGTCCTCGCATTCGGTCGAGATCCAGCAGTTGGCCCTGAAGGTGTCCCACGCCGAGCGACTGAGCTCGGGGAACTCGGCCGCCCCGGCCAGCTCCAGTTGCTCGTCGATCCGGTGCAGCCACGACGGCAGCCACCCGCAGCCGGCCTCCATGTAGGCGCAGCGCAGTCGGGGGAAGCGTTCGTAGACGCCGTGGCAGATCATCGACACGACGGCCGACTGCGCTTCGTGGGCATGGACGACCGTGTGCCACTCCGTGAGCGTGGTGAAGCGGTCGGACCCCGCCGAGGCGCCGTTCAACCCCATGTACTCGTGGGTGGCGAAGGCGCAGTCGAGATCCTGGAGAAGCTCGTAGACCGGGTCGTAGTAGCGGTCGCCGAGGTTCCGGTGGTTGAACTGGTCGGGACGGGCCCAGAAGCACCGGATCCCGAGGTGCTCGTGCGCATAAGCGATCTCCTCGACGGCGCGTGACACGTCGTTCAGGGGAACGGGACCCGACACCTGCACCCGGCCCCCCGAGGTCTCGCGCATCTCGGCCCCCCACCGGTTGTAGGCCCGGGCCATGGCCGCCTGCAGGTCGGGGTCGATCCCCTCCAGCCACATGTCGTACTCGGGCCCGTAGATGACCATGATGTCGACACCCTCGGCCTCGAGCGCCTTGGCCACCCGCTCACCGGTGAAGCCCTTCACCACCATCTCCTCTCCGTACTGGGCGATCATGTCCTCGGTGGTCCAGCCGATGGCCTTTTGGAATTGCCCGTAGAGGACCGTCGGGTGCTGGACCCACCGCCCGTCGACCACCACCGGGTTGTAGGTGTCGAGCCCGGCCGGCGCCTTGCGCCCCACCCGGTGCCGGTAGCGCTCGTCCAAGAACCGGTCCCACAGATCCTGCGGGTAGATGACATGCGCGTCGGCGTCGAAGACCTTCAGACCGTTCTTCATGGACCGCTCCCTTTCCTCACAACCGGCACCGTCAGTCTCCCGGCTCGAACAGCAGCAGCAGCCGGTCGAGCGCATCGCGTAGTTCGTGTTGGCGGGGGGCGGCCGGCGCCAGCGACGCCTCCCACTTGTGCAGTGCCGTGTTCACCCTGGTGGCCAGACGCCGACCTTCGGGGGACAGGGCCACGATGATCCGGCGCCGGTCGGCGGGGTCGGGGAGGCGCCGGACGAGGCCGTTGGCCTCGAGCCGGTCCAGGGTGAGCGTCATCCCCCCCGTCGTCCGCCCGAGCACCCGGCACAGCTGCGTGGGGGCGTTGCGCCCGCCCGGGGAGCGCCGCACCGTCGACAGCACGAGGTAGTCGCCCACGCCGATCCCGAAGGGCTCGACCACCGACTCGAGACCCCGGCTCACGAGCAGGTTGAGCCGGATGATCCGGGTGAGGAACTCCGCATCCCCGGGGAGGCCGAGCTCCTCGCGCCACGACGAGACCGGAGCCGGGACGGCGTCGCCTGACTGGGCCGACGATGACTGGGCGGACAGGGCCATGTCAGTGCGCGATCCCGAAGCGCTCGAGGCCGAGGCAGGAGATGGCGTTGCCTCGCAGGAGCCCGTAGACCTCGTCGGCGTCGAGTCCGGCGGCGGCGCAGATCCGGTGGGCCACCGAGCGCGAACGGGGCCACGTGCCGTCGGAGTGCGGGTAGTCGGTCTCGAACATGAGGGCGTCGATGCCGATGGCGTCGCGGTTGGCCAGCCCCGTGGGATCGTCGAACAGACACCCGTACACCGATCCCCGGACGATGTCGCTCGGCGGCTCGGTGAGCTCCACCCCGTTCCACCCCGGGCTCTCGCGCCAGACGGTGTCCATCCGCTCGAGCACATACGGCATCCACCCCACCTGGGCTTCGGCCAAGAGGATGCGCAACGTCGGGTGGCGCGACAGGCTCCCGGAGAACACCCAGTCGCACATGACACCTTGCGCGTTCTGGGATGTGAGGACCGCACTCACGGCCGGCGGGGCGTCGGGGGATGTCGAGGGCATCTGGGACGAGGAGCCGATGTGGATGGCGACGACCGTGTCGGTGTCCTCGCAGGCCTGCCACAACGGCTCCCAGTGTCCCGAGTACATGGTCGGCAACCCGAGCCGGTGCGGGTTCTCGGTGAAGGCGATGGCGTGGCTCCCCTTCGTCGCACACCGCCACACCTCGTCGGCGGCGAGCTTGGCGTCCCACAAGGGCACCAGCGTGAGCGGGATGAGCCGTCCACGGCCCTCGCCGCCGCACCACTCGTCGATCATCCAGTCGTTCCACGCGCGGACCATCGCGAGCGCGAGCTCCGTGTCGTGTGCCTCNNCCGCAAGGACGCCAGCGACAGCTCCTTGTCCCGCCGTTCGGCGAAGCCCTGGCCGCAGAAGCGGGGGAAGACGTTCGGGAAACACATCGCCGCGTCGACGTGGTTCACCGCCATGTCTTCGAGCCGGGCCCCCTGCTCGTAGGCGCCGGGCCGGAAGTCCTCGTAGGTGGCCGGGAAGTTGTGGATGTCCCCGGGGGCGTAGCCCACCGGCGCATGGAGCAAACCCGTGGGGTAGACGAGGTCGTCGAAGAGCCACACGTCGCACCACCGGCCGTCGTCCACGTCGCGTTCGAAGCTGTAGACGCCGCCGACGTACTCGAGGCGCACTTTCTCGCGCACCGTCCGTGGTCCCCGGTCCCGCCAGCGCGCCGGCAGCTCCTGCTGCCACAGCTGGCGCGGTTCGACCACGTGGTCATCGACCGAGATGATGCCGGGGAAGTCCTCTTCAGAAGGAGTGGGCGGCACCGGTGTCGAGCCTCCTCGGGTGGGCCTTGACAGGACTGCTCAGTGCTGAGTAACTATGCCAAAAGCAACTCTACGCGATTCTCACGGGGGTGGGCAATGGGCGACGAGGCCAATGTGAAGGTGCCCGGGCTGGCCCCCACCTTCCGCCACACCGAGGACCCCGACATCACCTGGCAGCAGGTGAAGGCCATCCGCCAGGCCTATGGCACCGTGTCGTCGGTGTGGGAGAAGTGGCTGGCCTTCTCGCCCGAGCCCCAGTACCTCTCGCTCTACGCCAAGTGGGATCCCGGCGTGGTCGTCCGGCGCCACGGTCACTACAGCCCGCACGTACTCTTCGTCATCGAGGGTGACATGTGGTGCGCTGACAGACACTGCCCGGCCGGCACCCACATCGAGCTGCCCTTCGGCGCCGCCTTCGGCCCGTTCGTGGCCGGTGAGAACGGCACCTTGCTGCTCGAGGTGATGATGGGCGACCCCCGGTCGTGGGGGGACGACGCCGAGGCGTTCCAGAAGGCGCTGGCCGACCGCGGGGCGCAGGCCCTGCCCGACCCCGAGATCGATCTCCCCGAATGGCTGGTGGATCTCCGACAGCGGTGGGTCGTGGACGGGGAGACGAGTGACACCTGATCGGCTCCGTCCGTGACCGTCGGAGACCGCTTGTCCTTCGACGGACGGGTCGTGGTTGTGGCCGGTGCCGGTGGTGGCGGTATCGGCACGGCCGTGTGCCGAGCCCTGGCCGAGTCCGGAGCGTCGGTGCTGGCCTTCGATGTCAGGCCCGAGGCCATGGCATCGGTGCAAGAGGCCGTGGCCGGGACGACCGGGCTCCATCGTTGCGTGGTGGTCGACGTGCGTGACGTCGCCCAGGTCGGTGCCGCCCTCGACCGGGCCGGCGACCTGGGGGCGCTGCACGGGCTGGTGCACGTGGCCGGTGGACTCGGGTCGCAGCAATGGGCGCCCCTGCTGTCGGTGCCGCTCGACACCTGGGACGACGTGCTGGCGCTCAACCTGCGGGCGGCCCTCGTGTCCATGCGGGCCGTGGCGGCCAAGCTGGTGGCCCAGGAGAAAGGCGGCAGCATTGTCTCGGTGTCGTCGGTCGCCGGTTTGAGCGCCATGCCCTTCGGCGCCCCCTACGCGGCGGCCAAAGCCGGATTGATGTCGCTCACCCGCACGGCTGCGCTCGAGTGGGGGCGTTATGGCATCAGGGTCAACAGCGTGGCGCCCGGTACCGTGCGCACCCCGAAGAACGCCCCGGGCACCGTTCCCGGTGAGGACGATCTGTCCGAGGAGGAGCGGGCGGCTCTCCCGCTCGGGCGACGGGGCGTACCCGATGACATCGCCGGTGCCGTTCTGTTCCTGCTCTCGGACCTGTCGAGGTGGATCACAGGCCAGGTCCTGCCCGTCGACGGCGGGTCCTCGGCCCGCCCGTCCTTCCTGGGCGACGACGATCTACCCGTTTTCGTCCACAACGAACGGCTGCGACAGGCGCTGTTCTCGGGTGAGGGGACTACACCCTGACGACCTCGATGAGGCCCTCGAGGCCGACAAAGTCTTCGTGATTGCGGGTGTAGAGCGGCAGCCCACCGGCGCAGGCGGTGGCCGCGATCAGGAGATCCAAAGCGCGAGCCCCTGGCGCCTTACGCCCAGCTGAGATGACGGCCGCGTACACGCGTCCGTAGGCGCGCGCTGCCTCACCATCAAAGGGAAGGGGATTGAATGCCGCCTCGGCTCGTTGTAGGCGGTCCTGTCGACGCGCCCGTTCGACGGCATCTTCCGCGGCATGGGGCCCCGCCGCCAGTTCGGCCATTGTGATGGCGCTGACGGCCAGCTCCAGGGGAAGTTGCGTGGCATCAAGATGTTCCAGGTCGACAACGACGGACGTGTCGATGATCCCTCGGGGCGGACGCTGACGGTCAACCACGGGGGTCCGGTTCCTGACTGGCGACCCGGTCAAGGTCGGAGCGCAACCGGGCCAGGTCGATGGCAGGGGCATTCTTGAAGGCGGCGATGGCCGTATCGGCGCTCACAAATCGGTGCCGGCGCAGGGGAGCGAGCTCTCCGACAGGGACCCCGTTGCGGGTTACGACAAACTCCTCGCCTCTGTCCAGCTGCCGCATTATCTCGCCGCTCTCGTTGCGCAGCTCCCGCTGGGTGATCTGTCTGGCCATGGCTGCCATTGTAGCACTCCGTGCTACACGACAGGACTTGTGGTGAGGCATGATCTGGTGGCGAGGGCCCCGTAACGAAAAGTCGCTAGAAACCGGGTCAGTCGACGACGGAACCGAGGTCGGGGATCCACCGCCTCATGAAACGGTCGAACATCGGGACCGTGAAGTCGATCTCGCCCCATCGAGGTGAGTAACAGAC
>PKWD01000329.1:156-4238 GCA_003131945.1 Acidimicrobiaceae bacterium | reverse complement strand
GTCGAGGACGTAGCCGGGATTGTGTACCGGCACCGATCCCTCGTGGCCGAGCCAGAAATAGGCGCCGGGCACCGCATGCAGCATGTCGGCGAAATCCTCGCTGGTGGCGGTGACGACCAGATCGGCCACGGCGTCGGCGCCGTCGGTCAGCTCGGTCAGCCGCTGGTCCCGCACCTCGACGGTGAAGCGGTCACCGGTGTCGGTGGCGACGAGATGCACCACCTTCTCCCAGCCCCGCAACATCCGGCGCAGGCGCACGTTGTCGTTGCAGCGCACCCGCCAGTCGGCATAGGCCTCGGCCACCTCGTCGCGGTCGGCCACGGGGTTCGGTCGGCCCCGCGCTCAGCGTTCCAGGGCGGCGATGACCTCGCCGGCGGCCCGGACTCCGGAGGAGAGGGCCCCGTCGATGTAGCCGCACCACACGGTGGCCGTCTCGGTGCCGGCCCAGTGCACGGGGCCCACGGGCTCGCGCAAGGCGGGACCGAAATCGGTGAGGAGACCGGGGGAGAACACGGCCACCGGACCGCCGCGGGTATAGGGCTCGGCCGGCCAGTGCTGCTCCACCACCTCGAGGGGGGTGGCGGCGCGGGGGCCGAAGTAGCGGACGAGGTCGGCGATGGCCACCTCGGCCCGCTCCGACGGGGTGTAGCTGTCGAGGGCACGGCACTCGGTCCCGGCCACGAAGCCGAGGAGGATCCCGTGGGAGGCGTCCGGTGGCGAGTCGTCGAAGGTGACCCGGACGGCGCCTTCGTCGGAGACGACCTGACCGTTCAAGCCGTCCTCGCGCCAGAAGGGGCGGTCGTAGACGGCATGGATCTTCGTCACCGAACCCATGGGGGCCCGCATGCAGAGCTGGTCACGGCGGCCGGGCAGGGGCGGTGACCAGTGAAGCCGGACGGACAACGCCGGGGGCATGGCCACGATGACGCGCCGGGCCCGGATGCGGACGGGCTCGGGGTCCCCCCCCGGCCCGGGCGTCGCCACGGTGGCGACGACACCGTCGGATCCGTAGTCGATGCGCTCCACGGGCGAGGACAACAGGACGCGGTGGGCGAGCTCCTCGGCCAGGTACAGCGCGCCGTGCTGGGCACCGGCGGTGAACCGGCGTTCCTGGGCCCCGTTGGTGGTGCGGGCCAGGTTCATGAGCCCACCACCGGAGTGCAGATAGAAGAGGGTGAAGAGAAGCGAGAGCTCGCCCGGCTCGGCTCCGAAGATGCTCTTGACGGCGGCGGTGATGACGGCCCGGGCGCCGTCGGATCCCACGGTGGCGGCCAACCACGAGCCGAGGGTCTGCTCGTCACGGGCCCGTGCCTCGGGCGCCTCCCAAGGGGCGTCGAGGGGAACGTCGTTCGAGGCCAGGTCCAATTCGAAGATGGCCTCGATGCCGTCGGCCGCCGCCGCCGGGTCCGACGTCGGTATGAGACCGGCGTAGGTGGCCCGGCGGCCGGCGCGCCATTCCACGCCCTCGCCGGTGGTGAAGGTGGGAAAGGTCTCGGCCCCGCATTCGTCGGCCAGCTTCTGCAGGAGGTCCTGGCCCGGTCCGATCCACTGTCCGCCGTGATCGACCAGGGCCCCGGTCGCCGTCGACTCCGTCCACACGCGGCCGCCGACGCGGTCACGGGCCTCGGCCACGAGGACGTCGATCCCGGCCGCGGTGAGCTCGCGGGCGGCGGACAACCCGGCGTAGCCGGCTCCGATGATCAGCGCCTCGCATTGGCGTTGCGGCATCGGGCCCACGGTACTGGTCCGCGTAGCATCCACCCATGATCAAGCTCATCTTCTGCCTCCGGCGCCGCCAGGACATCAGCGAAGAGGAATTCCACCGCTACTGGCGCCACGAGCACGGTCCTCTCGTGATCCGCCATGCGGCGACGCTCGGGATCCGTCGCTATGTGCAACTGCACACGGTGTCGGGGCCGGTCAACGCCATGCTGGCCGCCACGCGCGGGGGACCCGAAGCCTATGACGGGGTGGCCGAGCTGTGGTTCGACAGCGCCGACGCTCTGGCTTCGTCGGCGGCGACGGAGAAGGGGATGGCGGCGGCCGCCGATCTGGCCCGCGACGAAGAGCGCTTCATCGATCACGCCCGTTCTCCTCTTTTTGTGGCCGATGAACAAGCGATCATCGGCTGATGGCAAGTTGGATCCCCGACCGCGCCACGGGCGACACGGAGTTCGCCCGCGTCTTCGGCCTGAGGGAGAACCTCTTCGCTCACTTCGGGGACTTTTACTCCCGTCTGTGGGACCCCGCCGTCCTCGACCCGGTGATCGTGGAGCTGTGCCGCCTGCGCGTCGCTCAACTGGTCGGTTGCGGGACCGAGCAGGCCGTGCGGTCCCGGCCGGCGGTGGACAGGGGCCTGACCGAGGACACGGTGGCCGACCTGCCCTCGTGGCCGACGGCATCACGCTTCGACGGCACCATGCGGGCGTGTCTGGGTTTCACCGAGCAGTTCGTGATCGATCCGTCGGGGATCAGCGCCGACGACCGGGCGCTCGTGCGCAACGCCGTCGGCTTCGCCCACATGGTCGGCTTGGCCCAGGCCGTGGCCGCCTTCGACGGTTTCTCGCGTTTCCGCCTGGTGCTCGACATCGGCTCTGACCGAGACGCCGGGGCTGTCACGGTGGTGGACGTCGGGGTACCGGACTCGTCGGTGCCGGCCATCGATCCCGGTGATGGCGATCCCGACGATCCCGCGCGCGGCTTCTCCGCCGCCCAGCCGAGCCTGTTCGCCTCGTTCGAGCGTCTCTACGCGGTGCTGTGGTCGGGGGGCGTCGTCGATCATCCTTCGAAAGAGGTGGCGCGCCTGCGCAATGCCCGGGTGACGGGCTGCAAGTTCTGCCGCAACGTCCGCTTCGCCCGGGCCCGACAGGACGGACTGACCGAGACCATCGTCGACCTGGTGGCCGACGGGTATGAGGTTACCGCGCTGAGCGAGGCCCACAAGGCCGTCATTGCGCTGACCGACGCCTTTCTCGGCGACCCCCGGGCCGGGCTCGCAGAGGCCACCCGGCGCGGGCTGTTGGCTCATTACGGATCGACGGGGACGGTCGAGCTCAGTGCCGGACTGGCGCTGTTCATGGGCTTCTCCAAGATCGCGGTGGCCCTGGGGGCGTTCCCCGACGACTTCCCGACGACGGTGATCCCGACTCCGGGCGCCACGCCGGTGGCGGGCTGAGCGCCGGTCGATCAGCGGTGCTCAGTCGTCGAGACGCAGAGCGGCGACGAAGGCTTCCTGGGGCACTTCGACACGCCCGATGGACTTCATCTTCTTCTTGCCTTCCTTCTGNNCCGCCGTAGCACTTGGCCAACACGTCTTTGCGCCTGGCCTTCACCGTCTCCCGGGCGATGACCCGTCCCCCGATGGCGGCCTGGATGGGCACGTCGAAAAGCTGGCGGGGGATGAGGGTGCGCAGCTTCTCTGTCATCTTCCGGCCGTAGACATCGGCGTTCGACTTGTGGACCACGGTCGAGAAGGCATCCACCGGCACCTGGTTGATGAGAAGGTCGACCTTCACGAGTGCCGCTGTCTTGTAACCGTCGGGCTCGTAGTCGAGGCTGGCGTAACCCTTGGTGCGGCTCTTCAGCTGGTCGAAGAAGTCGATCACGACCTCCCCCAACGGGATCCGGTAGAGGAGCTCGACGCGCTCCGAGGAGATGTACTCCATCCGGTCGAGCTCGCCCCGACGCGTCTGGCACAGATCCATCACGGTGCCGATGTACTCGGTGGGCACGATGAGGGTGGCCCGCAGCATCGGTTCCTCGATGTGGTCGAGCCTGCTCGCCTCGGGCATCTCGCTCGGATTGTCGAAGCGCGCCTCGGTGCCGTCGGTGCAGTGGGCCACGTAGGCCACCGAGGGCGCCGTGGCGATGAGTGACAGGTTGAACTCGCGCTCGAGACGTTCACGGACGATCTCCATGTGCAGGAGGCCGAGGAAGCCGCAACGGAAGCCGAACCCGAGCGCCCCCGACGACTCCGGCTCGAAGGTGAAACTCGAATCGTTCAGCCGGAGCTTGTCGAGCGCCTCGCGCAGTTCGGTCAGCTCGTCGCCGTCGACGGGGTACAGCCCGCAGAAGACCATCGG
>PKWD01000329.1:0-120 GCA_003131945.1 Acidimicrobiaceae bacterium | reverse complement strand
ACGCCGATCTCCTCGACCTCCTGCACGGTGCCGGCCTGCATGTAGCGAATCCGCGACCGCGTCCGCAGCACGCCCTCCATCACCCGCACCGAGCTGACCACCCCGCGGTACTGGTCGTAG
>PKWD01000302.1 GCA_003131945.1 Acidimicrobiaceae bacterium | reverse complement strand
GCCGCCGACATCATGGAGCAGGGCATCGTACTCACCGGGGGTGGTGCGCTCCTGCACGGGCTCGATGCCCGTCTACAGGAAGAGACGGGCATGCCCATCGTGGTGGCCCGGGATCCGTTGAACTGCGTGGCCATCGGTAGCGGACAGTGCCTCGAGGAGTTCGACGCCCTCAAGCAGGTCCTCATTACCTCGTCCGCCGGGTGATGGGCGCCCGCGCCTGGCGCGGCGTCCGACCCGCCCCGGCCGACATGCGGCCGCCGATGTGCCCGCGGCCTGCCGGTGGAGCCGGCGGCATCGCCTGAGAGCCGTCCGACGTGGCCAGGACGCGCCGTCCCCGACGCCCCCGGCTGACAATCGGGCTTCTCATTCTGCTGTCGATCACGATCATCACGCTCGACTACCGCGGTGACGCCCACGGGTCGATCTCGAGCCTCAAGAGTGCGGCCAGCGACGCCTTCTCGCCGGTCCAGCGCGGGGTGGACGACATCACCCATCCGATCGGCAGCTTCCTGGCCGGCGCCGTCAACGGCGGGAAGCTCGAAGAGGAGAATGCCAAGTTGCGCCAGGAGATCGGGCGGCTGCAGCAACAGGCGCTGGCCGAGGGGGCGACGCAGAACGCCATCAGGTCTCTCGACCGGCTCGACCATCTGCCCTGGACACCAGGCATCCCGACAGTGGCGGCCCAGGTCATCGCCATGAACCCGTCGAACTTCTCGGCCACGGTCGAGCTCGACGTCGGCGCGGCCAAAGGCGTCGAACAGGGCATGCCCGTCGTCGGCGGGGCCGGGCTCGTCGGTCGGGTGACGGCCACGTCGTCGAGTACGTGCACGGTGCTTCTGATCACCGACGCCTCACCGGCCTCGCAAGTCGGAGTGAGCTACGGGCCCACGAGCACGGACGTCGCTCTGACGCAGGGAACCGGGATCGGCAAACCCCTGGTGGTCAACTACGTCATTCCGGGCCCACCGCTCCGCAAGGGCGACATCCTCACCACCAGTGGTCTCCAGGGTGCGGTCTATCCACCGCTCATACCGGTGGCCCGGGTCACGAAAGTGTCGTCGACGGCCTCGTCGACGCAGCAGGCTGTCACGGCCGTCCCGGTATCGAATCTGACCCAGTTGGACTATGTCGACGTCCTGCAGTGGCCGCAGGCCCCGTAGATGTCGCCCCGTTCTGACCGTCACCGGAGGCCCGGGCCATGACATCAGCCGACCTGGCCCGGTCCACCATCGTCATGTTCGTGGTGCTGGCCGTCCAGAACACGCTCCTCGACAGCGTGCGGGTGGCCGGGGCGCATCCGGACGCCATGCTCCTGCTGCCCATGGCGGCCGGCTACGTGGCCGGACCGGACCGGGGCGCCGGATTCGGCTTCGCCGCCGGGCTGCTGGCCGATCTCTTCCTCCCCACCACATTCGGACTGTCGGCCCTGGTCGGGTGCCTTCTGGGCTATGGCACCGGCCTGGCCACGAGGGGGCTGGTGCGCAGCTCGTGGTGGTTGCCGCTCGTCGCCGCCGCCGGGGCGACCGCCGCCGGGCTGTCGGGATACGCGATCCTGGGGGCCGTGCTCGGTGACCCGGGGATCCTGCGGGCGGATCTGGTGCCCGCTCTGACGGTGGCCACCCCGGCGGCCGTCGTGCTGGCCACGCCGGTGGTGCGGATGGTGGCGTGGGCCATGCCGCCGGTGGCACCGGGCCGGGGCGCCGCCATTGGGGTGGGGGCCCGATGAAGCGTCGTCGGCGTTTCGCCAAGACGTTGCGGACCGCAGACACGCCGCGCCGTGCGCCCAAGCGCAAGCCGTCGCATCCGCTGGGGAGGCTCCGGCACCCGGTGCGGGGCCGGCACTTCTATCCGAAACCGAAGACGCCGCGCCCGACACGCCGGCGCGCACCGGCGACGCCGCGGATGCGGCCCCGTCGGTCGGTGGTGGATCGGGTCATGCCCACGAGCGAACCGTCGGCCCCCCGCACGAACATCCGCCTTCGTGTCGTCGGTCTGCTGTTCGCCGCGCTGTTCGCCTTGATGTTCATCCGGTTGTACTACCTGCAGGTCCTCGACACCTCGGCCTACTCGGCGGCGGTGGCCCAGAACCAGGTGCGTCCGGTGCAGGTGCCGGCGCCCCGGGGACTCATCCTCGACCGCAACGGTGCCACCATGGTCGGTGACACGGTGACGCGCAACATCACGCTGTCGCGGGTGGGCGAGGAGCAGCATCCGGAGGTGGTGGGGATGTTGGCGGCGCTGCTTCACAAGACGACCCAGGACATCTACAACGATCTCAACAACGATCAGTTCAGCCTGTACGAGCCGGTCCCCATCTTGGTGAACGCTCCGTTGTCCGACGTGGTGTATCTCGGCGAACATGCCTCGGAGTTCCCCGGTGTCTCGATCTCGTCGGGGACGCAGCTGACGTACCCCGACCAGACGGCCGGGGCCCAGATGCTCGGGTACGTCCGTCAGATCAACGGGGCCGAGCTGAAGGCGCACAGCATGTATCAACTGGGAGACGAATACGGTCAGGACGGCCTCGAGAACCAGTATGAGTCGTATCTGCGGGGAACGCCGGGTACGAACGATGTCGAGGTGAACGCCCAAGGTCAGGTGGTGGGCAGCCTGGGCCAGACACAGCCCAAGGCCGGCGACGACGTGGTGACCAACATCGACACCGGATTGGAGCAGACTCTGCAGACATCGCTCGACGGCGAGATCAAGAGCCTGCAGGGCGTGCGGGACTCCTCGACCGGGCAGGTGGAGCACCCCACCGGTGGAGCGGCCGTCGCCCTCGACCCCCAGACGGGAGCGGTGCTGGCCCTCGTGTCGTCCCCGACCTACGACCCGGACATCTGGAACAGCCCGACCATCACGCAGGCGCAGTTGAACAGTCTCGGGAACGCCCAGAGCGACAACGCCATCAACGGCTTTTACACGCCAGGATCCACCTTCAAGCTGGCCTCGGCCACGGCCGCTCTGCAGACGGGGCTCATCAGCCCCTCGTCCTCGTATCACGACACCGGGTCCTACGTGATCCCGGGCTGCGCCGTCGGCGCGAAGGGTTGCGTGACCTATCACGACAATGACCAGCCGGCCAGCGGCAGCTACATCAACGTGTCGCAGGCCCTCACGGTGTCGAGCGACGACTTCTTCTACAACATCGGCGCCCAGTTCTGGGACGACTACAAGAAGAACGGCCAGTACGGCGAGACCCCCATCCAGGACGTGGCCGCCCAGTACGGCTACGGCCAGAAGACGGGCATCGACCTCCCCGGGGAGGATGCCGGGGACTATGCCCGGGTGGACTCGCCCTTGGTGGTGGCCAAGGAGCACGCCCAGGACCCGGGCGCCTATCCCTACGGGGGCTGGTTCACGGGGAACAACCTCCAGATGGCCTTCGGACAGGGGGGGACGGTGATCACACCCATCGAGCAGGCGGTGGCCTACGCCACCTTCGCCGACAACGGCACCCGGTACGCCCCCCAGATCGCGGCGGCGATCGTGACCCCGAGAGGCAAGGTGGTGAAGACCTTCGCCCCCAAGGTGGCCGGCCATGTGACCATCTCGCCCACCAACCACCAGGCCATGCTGGCGGGATTCGAGGGGGCGGTGAATTCGCCGGGCGGAACGGCTTACGGNNCCCCTTCGCCAAGCTCTCCCTGGCGGGCAAGACAGGGACGGCTAGCTCTCTCGAGACCGTCCCCACGTCGTGGTTCGTGGGGTGGGGTCCGGTGGACAACCCGCAGTACCTGATCGTGGTCGTCATCGAGAAGGGTGGGTACGGGGCCTCGGCGGCGGCCCCCGTGGCCAGGGACGGTTTCCAGTACCTGGTGACGAACCCGGTGGCCCCGGTGAAGCTGAGCCCGCCGGCCACGGGCTCGGGACCCCCCTCGTCGACCACCTCGACGTCGACCCCGGCGGGCGGTCCGGGAGGGTCCTCCACGACCACGACGACCTCACCTGGGGGGTAGCGGCACGGAGAGGGTTGGCGGGAAGGCTCCGGGGACCCCGGAGGCGGCTCTAGACTCGGCGGCCACATGACCTCTCTGTGGCCACGGATCGAACCGCTCCTGGCCCACGTCACCAAGCCGGCCCGCTACATCGGTGGAGAACAGGGTGCCTGCGAGCCCGATCACGGGCCCGGACGGGTGGCGTGGCTGCTGCTGTACCCCGACACGTACGAGATCGGCCTGCCCAACCAGGGCCTGCAGATCCTCTATGAGATCCTGAACGAACGGGCCGACGCCGTGGCCGAGCGGTCCTACGCCCCGTGGACGGATATGGAGGCGGCCATGCGGGCGGCCGAAGTGCCGCTGTTCTCGGTGGAGACGAGCCGGCCGGCGGCCGAGTTCGACATCCTGGCCTTCAACCTGTCGGCCGAGCTGACCTACACGAACGTCCTCAACCTGGTCGACCTGGCCGGTGTCCCGGTGCGGGCGGCCGATCGTGGCGCCGACCAGCCGCTCGTGATCGCCGGGGGCCACTGTGCCTTCAACCCGGAGCCGATGGCCGATTTCGTCGACGCCTTCGTCCTCGGCGACGGCGAGGAGGCGGTGGGCGACATCACGGCGGTCGTCGGGCGATGGCAGTCACAGGGAGCGGGCCGCCGGGAGGACCTGTTGGCCACGTTGGCCCGCGTGGACGGCGTCTACGTGCCCTCGTGCTACGAGCCCTCCTACCGCGACGGTCGGCTCACCGGGATCGTCCCCAATGTCGCGGGGGTGCCCGAGAAGGTGGAGAAGCGGACGATCACGGACCTGGGGGAGTGGCCGTATCCGAAGCAGCAGCTCGTTCCGCTGATCGAGGTGGTCCACGACCGGTTGAACGTCGAGGTGTTCCGGGGTTGTACGCGCGGGTGCCGGTTCTGCCAGGCGGGGATGATCACGCGCCCGGTGCGGGAGCGCCCGGCGGAACAGGTCGACCGCATGGTGCGCGACGGCCTCGACCGTACGGGCTACGACGAGGTCACGCTCACGTCGTTGTCGAGCGCCGACTTCTCCGGTATCGAGAAGACGGTGAGCTCGATCATCAACGATCCGGAGTGCTCGGGCCAGGTGTCGGTGAGCCTGCCCAGTCTGCGGGTCGACGCCTTCACGGTCGGCCTGGCGGCCGAGATCCAGAAGGTGCGGCGGACCGGACTGACCTTCGCCCCCGAAGGGGGCACCTGGCGGATGCGCCAGGTCATCAACAAGCTCATCCGCGAAGAGGACCTCTACACGGCCGTCGACGCCGCCTTCTCCCAGGGGTGGCAGCGGGTCAAGCTCTATTTCCTCATCGGGCTCCCGACCGAGACCGACGAGGATGTGCTCGGGATCACGGCGCTGGCCAAGACCTGTGTCGAGATCGGCCGTCGTTACCACCGCAACGTCACGGTGACGGCGTCGGTGGGGGGATTCGTGCCCAAGGCCCATACCCCGTTCCAGTGGTTCGGCCAGAACACAATGGAGGAGCTGCGCCGCAAAGTCATCTTGTTGAAGGACGCGGCCCGCAGTGTCCGGGGGCTGACGTTGCGTTGGCACGACCCCGAGGCCACCTCGGTGGAGGGCCTCGTGAGCCGGGGCGACCGGCGCATGGGGGCGGTCATCGAGAGCGTGTGGAGGGCGGGTGGCACCTTCCAGGAATGGTCCGAGCACTTCGATCTGAGCCTGTGGACAGAGGCGCTCGAGACGGCCGGGTTGACCTTCGACGACGCCGTCTACCGCTTCCAGATGCGACGGGTTGCTGGCCAGCTCGACGGTGACTTTCGTGCCGACCGGCGTGTAGTAGTCGCCGTGCGCGCCGTGGTGGTACTTCACGTC
>PKWD01000320.1:5515-12941 GCA_003131945.1 Acidimicrobiaceae bacterium | reverse complement strand
TTCTGCTCGATGTGTGGCCCTCATTTCTGCTCCATGCGGATCAGCCAGGACGTCCGCAAGTACGCCGCCGAGCACGGTGTCGAGGACGCCGACGCTCTCGAGCTGGGCATGCGGCAGAAATCAGCGGAGTTCTTGCACCAGGGCGCCCGGGTCTACCTTCCCGTCGTCAAGCGTGAACACCCGGTCGCCCCGAACGGACCGGTGGGGGCGAGGCATTCAGTCGTCGCGACATCAGCTCCGGATCCGGGGGGATCCTCGAATCAGCCCCCTGGATCACCCGGGTCAGTCGACGCTGACTCCTCGGGGATCGCCTCCCGCAACGCGGGTCCCGCTTCACTTTTCTTTACAAACTGAAGCCGTCGTCCAAGCCATAATCAAGATCGGGCTCGTCGGTCCAGAGGGATGCCCGTGACGGGACCGGCGATCCAGCGACGCTGCGGTCCTCATCTGGCTCTCGGTTAGCGTTACGAAGGTTCTCCCACCGCGTGGCCAGCGATGCCCGATCGGATCCGCCTTCACGCGTGTCACCCGCGGTGAGGAACCCGGCTGCGCCAACGATGGCAACGGTCGCGTCCCAGTGGGCATGCTGCTCGGGATCGGCAGGTTCGGGGCCAAGGGCGGCTGAGCCGGCGATGTTCCAACGGGTGCGATACGCCTCGATGGCTCCCGCCGCGCTCTGCCATCGTTCGACGTGACCGACGCGTTCGGGGAGGAGGCCGAGAAGGCCCATGACGTGCTCGGGTTGGGTGTAGCTGGCGGCCTGGCCGAGCCGGTACTCGTAGCGCCGGACATCTGTCTCCAGTCTGGACCAGGCCGTGATCTCGCCTCGGTGGGACGCCACCCACTCGTCGCGACAGCGTTGCTCGGCGACGAGGACTGACACGTCGGCCTCCGCACTCCTCGTGTCCCGGCCAGCGACACGGGCGCTGTGCGCCTTGTCGGAGGCGGCGGCGAGGGCGTCGGTGACGTCTGGCGGCGCTTGGTCGCTGAGCCACTGAGCCATCGTGGCGTGGTGGCGGTAGGTGGCGTCGAGGTCGGCGGGTGAGGGAGCCGACCACTGCGGGAGATGGTCCTGGGCCATGGTCTGTTCCCGGGACTGTGCGAGAGCGCTTACGAGGGACTTTAGGGCATCTCGCTGGGCGGTGTCGTCGGCGTGGTGACCGATCTCCCATCTGGGATTCTCAGGGGAGGCGACGTACAGGTTGTTGGACAGCCGTCCCCGCGACAGTTGGGTGTAGCCGGCCTCCTGGAAGAGACTGTCGCCCCCGAGGCCGAAGGTGTGGTCGACGGTGATCCCCTGAGAGCGGAACACCGTGAGGGCATAGCCCAGGCTCGTCGAATTCTCGACGTAGCTTCGGGGGAGAACAGCACGCCGACCGTCGTTGAGCTCGACCAAGAGAGCCGAGGCCGCCTCGGCTTGGACCTTCGTCTCTCGCAGGCCGGCAACGTCACCCTGGGCCTGGGGAGCGTCACCCTCCCTGGTCGGAGCGTTGCCAGCCAGGTCGACGCCACCGACGACGGTGCCGAAGGTGCCAGTGATGATTAAGAGGTGCTTGGTCGTGGATCCACCCCATGCGGAAAGGATCTCGCTACCTTCAGGCACACTCGGGTCGTTGGTCTGACTTCGAAGCCGCGTGACGCCCAGCTGTCTTGGGAACGGCGTCGTCGACCGGGACCCGAGAACAGACACGGCACGCCCCGTTCCGGAGGGGTAACGGATCGTCCTGTAGGAGCAGGCCGATCAGCACCGTTGCTCCGTCCCGGGACGTGCGTGCCACCCCTTGAGCTAAAGGAAGGAAGGGATGGCATGACCATCGTAGAAGCTACGCGTTCTGTCACGGGTGGAGTCGACACCCACCTGGATATCCACGTGGCGGCGGCCCTCGATCCGCTTGGTGGGCTCCTTGGCGTGGAGTCGTTTGCCACGACCCCGACCGGCTACCGGAAGCTGCTCGGTTGGATGGGCGCCTTCGGACCCGTCGTCCTGGTCGGGGTGGAGGGCACCGGCGCCTACGGCGCCGGGCTCACCCGGTATCTGCGCCGGCACGGCATCGACGTGGTGGAGGTCGACCGTCAGAACCGCCAAGCCCGGCGGGCCCGGGGCAAGTCCGACACCGCCGATGCCATCGAGGCGGCCCGGGCCGCGCAGTCCGGTCGGGCCAGCGGAGCAGCCAAGACCAGGGACGGAAACGTCGAAGCGATCAGGGCCTTGGTGGTAACCAAACGCTCCGCTCGTGACGTGCGCATCAAGACCCTCAACCAGATTCGGCACCTCAGCTTCACCAGTCCCGACGACCTGCGGGAACGACTGAAGGACGTGTCGGCGAAGATGCTGGCGGCCGAGGCGGCCGCCCTGCGGCCCCGGACCGGGTCCGATCCGGTCGTCTTCGCTACTAAATTGGCCATCCAGACACTCGGACGGCGGCTCCTCGACCTCGAGGACGAGACGGCCCGCATCGACGCCGTCCTCAGCGAGCTCGTCACGGCCACGGCTCCGTCATTGCTGGCGCTTCATGGCGTGGGAATCGACACGGCCTCGGCCCTGCTCGTCGCCGCCGGAGACAACCCCGAGAGGCTGCGCTCAGAGGCGGCGTGGGCGCATATGTGCGGGGTGGCTCCCATCGAGGCCTCCTCGGGAAAGGTCACCCGTTACCGGCTCAACCGCGGCGGCGACCGTCACGCCAACAGTGCGCTGTGGCGCATTGTCATGGTCCGCATGGTCAGTGATCCGCGCACGCGTGACTACGTCGAGCGCCGCACCAAGGAGGGTCGTTCCAAGCGCGAGATCATCCGGATCCTGAAACGCTATGTCGCCCGCGAGGTCTATCCCTACCTGCCTCGCGCGTAGGTCACTGGAGCGGCGGGCCTGGCCCCATAAGTGCCTGACGCCTTCGGGCTGTCTTTGAAACGATTTGCCGGCCCGCCGCTCCAGCTACACACGATCTCGTGGAGCTTGGCCTAATAGAAGCCTGCCCCTCACACACGAGCGGCCCATCACTGGTCTGCCAGCAACCACGACAACTTGCCCCTTGACATCGATAGAAGCATCGTTTCGCACCTGGAGTCTGACGGAGCGACTGGGGTTGTCCGCTTCTGCCACCCGCTGGTTCTTCTCGAAAAGCACCCGGTCGCCGACGCTGAAGGCCTTGGTGCCGAGAGTGATCTCTTGGCCGAGCTCACCGCCGGCGTGGCGCCGAGCTCGGACCATGTCGTTCAGGGCGACCACGTCGGCCCGGCGGAGGGCCAGGATGGCGGTGGTGTGGTCGTGGTGGGCGGCCCACCAGTCCTCGACGAGTCGGTGCCGGGCCTCGTCGATGGTGCCGGAGATCGTGACCCGTCCGTGCTCGGTGTAGGCGTGGACGGCCCGTTCGGCGTTCCCGTCCCTGAGAGCGACGAGGGCGTCGCGTTCCCACTGCTGGTCGGAGCCGGCCTGGCGGCGGTTGGCGGTGAGGGTGACGACGTGGGATCCGAGTTCGTGCGACAGCGACCGCAGGGCCCCGCCAGCGTCGATGGACGACAGCTGGCGGTTGTCGCCGGTGAGAACCAGTTTCGCCCCGGCCCCGTCGACGTGGGAGCGGAGCCGGTCGAGGGGCCGGCTGCCCACGAGCGACGCCTCATCGACCACGATGACGTGGCGGGAGGTGAGTCCGCCTCCTTCTCTCAGGTCGGCCAGGAGCTGGGTGAGGGACGAGCTCGGGATTCCCGTACCGGTCTCGAGGTCGGCGGCCGTCCGGGCCGCTACGGCAGTGCCGATGACCTTGTAGCCCGCCTCCTCCCAGCCGGCCCGGGCGGCACCGAGCATGGTCGACTTCCCCGTTCCGGCCTGGCCGATCACCAGGTCGTAGCCGTTGCCCGAGGTGAGAAGAGTCCGCACGCCGTTGGCCTGTTCGGGATCGAGCTGCGCATAGGACTCGAGGACCTTTTCGACGGTGCCGGGGGCGACCCGGGCGGTACCCTCGCCCACTCGAGCGGTCGCCGAACCGATGATGCGCTGCTCCGCGGCCAGGAGCTCGGTAGTGGTGTAGCGCCGATCGCCGGTCGTGGCGGGGACGATGTGGCCGCTTCTCGTCCGAATGCTGTCCGTCGGGGCATCGAGGTCAGCCAGGACCCGGACGACGCTGTCACGGTCGAGCAGTTCGGAGGTGAGAACCAGCGCCTGATCGGGGGTGACGTCGAAGGCCCTGGCCACGGCGCTGATCGCTTCCCGGCGAGTAAAGGTCGACCCCAGCAGGGTGACGGGGATGGCCCGGGCGTCGGGAGCCAGGTGGTCGTCGATCTCCCAGTCGTCGAGAGACACGCCTTTCTCTCCGGCCAGGACCCGGAGGACGGCCTCGGTGTCCTCAGGTCCGGGCGGGATCGCTGTCTCTTGGCCGAGGGCGGCGGTGATGTCGTCCACGCCAGCCGGACGAGTGCCCCCGGCGGCGTCGGCAAGCTCGATACCGGCCAACTGCTCCCACCAGCCTTGGCGCAACAGGCCTGTCGGTGCCGTACCGGCTGGTTTGCGTTGTCGGGTGGCCAGAGCCGAGGTCTCGGCCGCTCTGGCCGAGGTACTGCCTCGTTCAGCCATGACCGCTTCGATGTCCACCCTGCGCTTGGAGAAGGCCCGGAGGATCGCCTGGGGGACGTCGCGCACCTCGCTCAGGCCGTTGCGCCGGACGTGCCAGGAGAGGCCGAGAGGTCGCAGCTCGGCCCGCAGGGCGGAGCGGTAGAGGGTGCCGGCGGTCATCTTCCAGGCGTAGAGATGACGGCCGTCGGGGGCTGACCACCGGCCGTCGGAGCCCTGGACCAGGTTCGGCACGACGACGTGGGTGTGGAGCTGGGGATCGCCGGCCCGGCTGGTGCGGTGCCGGAAGGCGGCAGCGATGAAGCCGTTGGCCTCGCTGAGTCGGCTGCCCCCGGCGCCTCGGCGGGCGTAGCAAGCCTCGGTGGACAGGTGGTCGAGGACGCTCTCCACAGCCCGGTCATGGGCGACCGAGATGGCATCACGGACCTCGTCGGCCCCGAAGGCCCACAGCAGCGAGGCGCTCTTTGGGGCCGAAAACGTGAGGTCGTAGCCAGGGCGTCGCTCTTTGGACAGCCGGGCTCCCAGCTCCTCCCCCGAGGCCGACCTCCCAGCCAGCAGGTTCCGCAGGGCCACGGCGTCGACTTCGCCGACCAGCCCCAGCCCTTGGGTCGCCGCTCCGATCCATTGCCCCGGGGCTTCGCCCCGACCGAGGTAGTAGTCATCGACGTTGTTAGCGACCTTGTCGAGGTAGTACTCGGCTCCGCCGGTGGTGCCGAGTCGCCCTATGGACAACATCGATGCGCCCCGTGGCGGAGTCTCGGGGAACGGTCCATAACCGAATCGTCCGGATCGGCATCACCCCGAACGTCACCTCAGCCCGACGGAGCCGTCTACCTGGATGAACGTGCCCCCGGACGCGGCCGGATTTCCGCCCGGAGGGCGGCGCACTCGCGGAGTGCACGGGTGTGTCTTTTTCGGTCCAGGGCTGGCGCAGCCGATGGGTTGTCATGACGAAGGCCCCTTCCTCGATGGAAGGGGCCTTCGTGGGGATACTGACGACGCAAGCGCACGACGTGGCTTTTGGATTACCCGGTCAAGCGGGTGCAGCCTTGTCGACGGACTCGTGGGCACCGTTGTGGCGCTGGACCCTTTGAACCTCGGCCGTGGCAAACCGGAGGCTGGCCCCGATGTCGTCGGCCAGGATCTCCACCTTGGTCCGGCGGTCACCGCCTTCGGTCTCCCAGCTGTGCTGCTCCAGGCGACCGGTGACCACGACCCGCGCCCCCTTGGTGAGGCTGAGGGCCACGTTCTCGGCCAGCTCCCGCCAGCAGGAGACGTCGAAGAAGGCGGTGGCCTCCTCCCACTCCTGAGTGTCCCGGTTCTGCCAGCGGCGGGTGACGGCCAGAGACAGTGAGCTGTGGGCCTGACCATCGCGCGTATAGCGGATTTCCGGGTCCCGGGTGAGGTTGCCGGCCACGGTGACGGTGCTCATGGTTGTCATGGTTCTCTCTCCTTTTTGATTGATGACCGGCGGGGCACTTCTCGCCCCGCCTGGTGCGTCATCAATCGCTGAAAGCCGATTGCCCCCGCCGGCGCCGGCAGTCAGGGGAGCGAGCGCAGCGAGAGCGAGAAGCGAAGGCCGGATGGTGAGGCGAGGCACGAGCCGACCTGCAGGGTCACCTTCCGTGCCGGCGCCTCGCAGCGTCGACCTTGAAGGCCGGGGACGGTGTGACACGACCAGCCCGAGGGGAAGGGGACGGCAGAGCTCAGCGCCGAGTGCGCTCGCCCACGCCGAGCGCCGACTGGCGGCGGTGTGGCCGGCTGGGTGACGTTCGACCCCTCTCGGGTGACAACTCCTGGATCCAGGGTGACGGGCGAGATGACGTTCCCGACTCCAAGGTGACGTCCCGGTCGGCCAGAGACACCGCCGGAGTCCGTGGGAGAGGTGACGCTCGAGGTGACGCGCGTTCGGACGATGAGCAGTGATCAGGGCGCTTCGTCCTGGTACCGAACGAAGGAGGCCCAATGCTTACGGAGACCACCGCTGTCAGCTATTCCCGAACGTCGTCGACATGGACATGACGGCCATGGACCAGTCGGGGCTGGCCGACGCCGATCTGATCTCGGTCCCCGAAGCGGCCCGCCACATCGGCCTGCACGTCGACACGCTCTACCGCCTTTGTCGAACAGGCCGATTCCCGCCGGCTTTCCAGATCGGTGCTCGATGGAAAGTCTCGGTCCCTCGATTGGCACGGTACCTCCATGGCGACATCACAGAGCCGTGAACTCGGAGCGTCAGCTGTCTCGGTGAGTTCGACGCCACCGTGAAGAACCGGCAATGGTGCCAACCAGTCGGTCGAAATGTTGCCCGAACTGATTCACACAGGTTCGGCGAAGTGGCGCCCGACGCCCAGATGGTGATCGAGTCGCTGCAAACGGCGGTGATCGACATACCCCCGGCCAACCCGTTGGTGCGAGACCAGGAAAAAGGGGATCTACCCGTCAGATGTGAGGGCGGCTGCTGATACTCGTTCCGTCACATCCTCGGCGTCGGCGTGGTTGAGGACCGCGTCGGTGGCGAATAGGGTGAAACCGTTGGAGTAGTCATATCGGACAGCGAGCGCCACGACGACGGCTTGCGGCACTATCACGGCCCGGACCACGCGGTAGTCGGCGTCCCCCAGTAGGACGATCACCAGTGCGTCGAAGTCGAAGGTGCGAAACACGCCGAGTTGCCGTTGCCCTCTGCCCTTGATCGGTTCGGACACCACGCGGCACTTGACCTGCAGACGATCCCCGTTGGCCGCCAATACATCCCAGCTCTTCGCGGAGTTGGGGGCCAGCGTCCCACCGAAGGCCCTTCCGACGAGGAATTCGGCGTAGTCGCCGGCCGGGGCGTTCGTCGTGCGAATCACCCCACGC
>PKWD01000320.1:0-5483 GCA_003131945.1 Acidimicrobiaceae bacterium | reverse complement strand
CCGCCGACGTTCGGTCAGGTCGGATGCGAACTCATGGCTGTAGACGTCGAGCGTGATCGACGGGCGGGAGTGCCCCAGCGCGTCGGCCACCTGTCGGACGTTCAACCCTTGAGCGATCATGGCCGTGGCGACAAAGTGTCGGATGTCGTGCAACCGGGACGTGGCCAGACCGAGGTCCTTGCACAACCGGGCCATCGTGGTCGTCAACACATCGGGAGAGACCGGACGTGATCCGTCTGGCCATTGGGATACGACAAACGCCGTATCCGCTATCGGCCGGCCCAGAAAGCTCATGGCCCTGTCGTCGCAGGTGGCACGGTACCCCCGTATCACGGCCAGTCCGGCCTCCTGGATCACGACCTTTCGCACCGACCGCGCCGTTTTCGGTTCGGCTATGACGGGCGGTCCTCCGGGGGTGCCCCGGTTGACGATGCGCCGCACGTCAATCGTCCCTGTGGTCGTGTTCACGTCGGCCCATTGCAGGCCGAGCACCTCGCCGCGNNCCGGCGATCACCTTGATCAGTGTCGACTTGCCGGCGCCGTTGTCGCCGAGCAGGCCGAGCACCTCGCCGCGCCGCAACCCGGTTATGGCGAGCACCAGCAGCGCGATCCCGATGGCGGGGTCTTTGGCGGCGGCGGCGCCGATCAGACGTTGGACGTCGTCCGCCGTCGGCGGTCGCACCCTGGCAGGTTCGGGTGCCGGAGGGTGTGCCTTCCGAGCCGGATTGTCGGGACGCCATCCCCAGTCGGTGGCGACCTGCAGGGCCGCACTGATCTGCGAGTGATAGCGCCGGATCGTTCCGGGCTTCTTCCCTGCCTTGCGCTGGTCCGTATAGAACGTGTCGAGGTCGCCCGACTTCAGCGTTTCGACGGCAAGATGGCCCAGCGCCGGTTTGAGGACCGCCGACACAGCGCTCCGTGCGCCCGTGACGGTGCCCGGTCGGCGGGTCGGCACCAGCACCTTTTCGATCCAGTCTTCGAACAGGGTGGCCATCGTGTGGACTTCGCCGCGCTGCTCGGCCATCTCGGTGCGCAGCTCGCGCAGCGCATCCGCCGCCGCCGTCTTTGTCCCCGTGAACATCCGCGACGCTTGGCGGCGCTTGCCCGTCGTGGGGTCAGAACCCAGGTTGACCCGAAGCTCCCACACCCACGCGTTCTTGCCCGCCTTGCGGCGTTGGCGTATCGATCCGTTGCCGTAATCCATGCCCCCAAGATATCCCGAACGTGGGATGAACGTGGGACATAGCCACGTGTTCCCAGGTCAGAGCTAAATATCGTAGTAGAGCATGAACTCCCACGGATGCGGCCGTAGGCGGATGGCGTCGACCTCGTTGATTCGCTTGTACTCGATCCACGTTTCGATGAGGTCGTCGGTGAAGACACCGCCGGCCTTCAGGAAGTCGTGGTCCGCTTCCAGCGCGGCCAGGGCCTCGTCGAGCGAGCTCGGCACCTGGGGAACCTTGGCCAACTCCGCCGGCGGCAGGTCGTAGAGATCCTTGTCCACCGGGTCGGGGGGTTCGATCCGGTTCTGCACCCCGTCGAGGCCCGCCATCAACATGGCCGAGAAGGCCAGATAGGGGTTGCACGAAGGGTCCGGGCAACGGAACTCGATCCGCTTGGCCTTCGGGCTCTGCGAGTAGAGCGGGATGCGGCAGGCGGCCGACCGGTTGCGCTGCGAGTACACCAGGTTCACCGGTGCCTCGTAGCCGGGGACGAGCCGCTTGTAGGAGTTCGTCGTCGGCGCGGCGAAGGCGAGGACGGCGCGGGCGTGCTTCAACAGTCCGCCGATGTACCAGCGGGCCAGGTCGGAGATGCCGCCGTAGCCCTTCTCGTCGAAGAACAGCGGCGAGCCGCCCTTCCACAGCGACTGATGGACGTGCATGCCGGAGCCGTTGTCCATGAAGAGCGGCTTGGGCATGAACGTCGCCGTGTAGCCGTTCTCGTAGCAGACGTTCTTGACGATGTGCTTGTAGATCAGCACCTTGTCGGCCATGTTCACCAGCGAGTCGAAGCGCATGTCGATCTCGGTCTGCCCGGCGGTGCCGACCTCGTGGTGATGGACCTCGATCGGTACCCCTGCATCGATGAGCGCGAGCACGATCTTGCTGCGNNGGGCGGAAGCCGAGGTTGGCGGTCCCGTTCTTGCCGGTGTTCCAGATCCCCTCGTCGGAATCGATGTGGTAGTAGCCCTCGTGGGTGTTCTGGTCGAAGCGCACCGAGTTGAAGATGTAGAACTCGAGCTCGGGGCCCCAATACGATGTATCGGCGATCCCGGTGCTGAGCAGGTATTCCTCAGCCTTCCTCGCGACGTAGCGCGGGTCGCGGCTGTAGTCGGCGAGGGTCAGCGGATCCTTGATGTCGCAGACCATCGCGAGCGTCGGGATCTCGAGGGTCCCGTCGACGAAGGTCCGGCTCGGATCGGGGAACAGGAGCATGTCGCTCTCGTAGATCTTCTGGAAGCCGCGGATGCTCGACCCGTCGAACCCGATGCCCTCCTTGAAGAGCGACTCGGTCATCTCCCCGACGGGGATGCTGAAGTGCTGCCAGCTCCCGAGGAGGTCCGCAAAGCGGAGGTCGACCATCTTGATGCCGAGCTCTTTCGCGTTGCGGATCACGTCGGCAGGCTTTGCCTTGGTGGTGGCTGGCGGAGACATCGCGGGTGTCACCTCGTCTAGAACTCTCACGGCTAAGGATTCGTCGATTGCCATAGCACTCCTTCCGCCGACGCTGGCTGACTCACCGCCACCACCGATTGGACCCTCGGTGGCCGCGGCACACTACGAGAGCCAGACTAGGGTTCTGGCCGTCCGCGATCTATGGACTCCCAGTCCGAGGGTTTCATCAGGTGGCTTGTGCGCATCGCACAAACCAAACTGACGCTGCGGTCGCTCAGTTGGCGTCGGGAGGTTTGATCTCCGCGAGCTGGGACCGTGCAAGCGCCTTGTCTTTGAAGTAGACCTTGTTGATATCGACAAACGGGACCTGCGTCTCGGGGACGTCCTCCTCGGCATAGATGGCATCGACCGGGCACGGATCCACGCAGGCCCCGCAATCGATGCACTCATCCGGATCGATATAGACCATCCGGTCCTCGGTGGCCTCGTGGATGCAGTCCACGGGGCACACCTCGATGCAGGACTTGTCCTTCAAGTCGACGCAGGTCTCGGTGACGATATAGGTCATCGCCTCCGAGTCTAGCAAGGCGAACTCGCCACGCTCGACGTAACCGGCTCCCGTACTCGTTACGTGGCGCCGCCAGAGGCGGTCGGGGAAGACTGTCCGGCGTCCGAGGAGAACCTACAGTGAGGGGAAGTCAATTCCTGGGACGGCTTGCGATGGTCGTCATTCCGGCCTCCGGCATCGCGCTCGGCTCGGTCGCCGTTTCGGCGTCGGGCCCGTTCATCACTGGTCTCACCCACGTCACCACGCTCGGATCGACGGTCCCGCACAACGGGGACGTCAACCCGTACGGCATGGCGGTGGTCAACGAGGATTGGGGCCGGCTGGTCGCCGGCGACGTGCTTGTGAGCAACTTCAACGCCTCGTCGAACTTCCAGGGTACCGGCACGACGATCGTGCAGATGACCCCTGACGGCGGGCGCTCCGTGTTCGCGCACATCACCGATCGCGACGTTCGCGGCATGTGCACCGGCGGCGTCGGGCTGACCACCGCCCTGCGCATCCTCCGCGGCGGCTACGTCGTCGTGGGCAGCCTGCCGACGACCAACGGTCAGTCCGCCACGGCGAAGTACGGCTGTCTCATCGTTCTCAACAGGGCCGGGCATCCCGTCGAAACGATCACAGGGCCGGACGTCGAGGGACCGTGGGGCATGGCGACCATCACGAAAGGCACGACGACGACGCTCTTCGTCAGCAATGCGCTCAACGGTGGCGCTAACGACGGTTCCTACACCGTGCCCACCGCAACGGTCTTGCGGATCCGGCTCACGACCTCCCGCGGCGCCCCGCGCGTTACGAGCCAGCGGATCATCGCCGACGCGATCCCTTGGCGTGACGACAAGGCCGCTTTGGTGATCGGACCGACCGGTGTCGCTCTCGCCTCGAACGACACCCTCTACGTCGCCGACACGCTCGGCAACGGCATCATCTCGATTCCGCATGCGATGACTCGCACGAGGGCGGTAGCTGATCGCCTCATCACGCTCGCATCGGGGGGCGACCTGAAGCAGCCGCTCGGGCTGACGATCGCCCCAAATGGCGACATCATCACCACCAACGCGGGCGACGGCAACATCGTAGAGACGACACCAGCCGGCAAGCAGGTTGCGGTCGTTGCCGGAGACGCCAAATCAGGCTCGGGCGCGCTGTTCGGGCTGGCGATCACGCGCAACAACGACCTCATCTACGTGGACGACGGGCTCAACACCCTGCGGATGCTCCACTGACAACTGATATGGCGGATGGTGTGTCAAGGGGGCGCGTGAAAGTTTCGCCGTGAGCGGGTCGCGGTCGGGGGAACGGCGGGTGTCTCAGGAGGGCGGGACGTCGGGCTCGGTGACGGCGTTGCCAGTCTGATATGCGGGGATTCGCTTACCCCATGGCCCTGTTTCTGCTGCCGGCGGTGCGCGGGTCTAGGAACGAGCGTGGCCCGGATGGGCTGCTCATAGTTGGTTCGCGCGTGCCGGCCGCTGTGTCGGCCCGGCGTCCCGGCCTCCTGAGCCGGGGTGCTGCTGTGTCGTAGAGGGGGGCTCTGTCAGGGTGCGGTCGCGGCGGCCCAGAGGAAGCAGGACAGCTCGCGCGCGACCGCGACGACAGCGACGTTGTGCGGCTTGCCGCGCGCCTTCATCGACGTGTAGGTGTGATGCAGGCGCTGCTGGGCACGGTTGGAGATCGCCAGGATGTGATCGGGCTGCCCTTGTTGGCGGTTGCGCAGGGTCGCGCCGACACGCGGCTCGCGGCCGTATTGCCAGGCTGACTCGACGAGCAGTCGGCGGGCGAGCGTCGATCCGGTCTTCGTAATCGCTCCGTGTCGGTCGCTCTCGCCTGACTGCTCGCGTGACGGGGTCAGCCCGAGCCAGCTCCCGACCCGTGTGGGCTTCTCAAACCGCTGCCAGTCCGCGCCGAGTTCCAAGTGGACCGCGAGCGCGGTCAGCGTGTCCACGCCGCGGAACGCACGCAATCTGGCGACGGTCGGCCACCAGGCGGGGTCGGTCGCGAGCTCGCCGATCCGCTCGGCGAGTGTCTTCTTGCGGGCGGTCAGCCCGTCCACGCACGCGATCAGGTCCGCCCACGTCAGCGTGCTCATCGGCTCACGGAACTGCTGGGCAGCCAACCAGCGGCGATGCTGCTGCGTCCAGGTCGACGGCTCGGGATAGACCCGGCCGTGGCGCAGCAGCATCTTCGACACGCGATGGCGCGCGTTCATCAGATCCCGCCGGCACGCGTCATGCGCACGCGTCAGCTCGCGTCCGGCCTCGACGTGCATCGAGGGCACCACGATCGGGTGCAGCGACCCGGCGATC
>PKWD01000364.1 GCA_003131945.1 Acidimicrobiaceae bacterium | reverse complement strand
CGGGCCCCTCCCCCCCCGATTCGTTATGCCCCGCTGACCAGGGCATTTACCCCTTCTATGCTCCTGCTACTGCGATTCCGGGCCCCGGGACACGATTCGGCATGGGATCTCTGCGTCCTCGTCGAGGTGGTAGCTGGCGCACACGCGGTGGTACCCGTCGGCCACCCACAGAGGTGACCCTCGCACCAGCAGCACGGGGGAGAGCCTGGTACCGGACTTCACCTTGCTCAGGTCCTTCGCCACCTCGTGGTCATCGGCCGCCAGCAGCGGCAAGCGACTCGATCGCAAGATGTCCTTGGCCATGAAGTGCTCGAGCCCGGAGCTCCGCTCCAGTGCCTTGGCCAACTTTTTCGCCTGCGCCGGTTCGACCAACAGCGACAGGTATGAGCGGGCGGCAGAGAAGTCTTGCTCCTCTGGTTGATCCTTCCAATGCTCGGTCGCCATAGCGGCGCCTCCGTTCGTGCCGACAGCGTACGCCCGGTCACCTCGTGTCGGGCCGGTGCGGCGAGGCGATATCAGGTCGCCGGGCGACCCTGCTCGTATCCCTGGGCGGCGCTGTCGGCCACCTCGCTCGGAGGACCCCTCAAGATCCAGGCGCCCCCGACGGCCAGTGCCCCTCCGGCGATCGGCCCCACCAGGTAGACCCACCAGCCTCGCCAGTCCCCACTGACAAGCTCCGGACCGAATGATCGCGCCGGGTTCATTGATGCGCCTGTCAGTGGAGCAGCCCACAGGCCGCTCAAGGCGATGTAGCCGCCGATGGCGATGGCCGCATTGGCACCGATGTTACGAGCACCCGATGCCGTCCCGAGAATGACGCTCACCAGCCCGAGCGTGAGCAACAGTTCGATGATCGCCGACTTCCACAGCGGGGTGCCGAGGTCGGGAAGAGTGGCACCGAGATGGGCGATGTCGCCGAACAGGCCCCGCAGGATCACGGTGGCACAGGTGGCGCCCACGACCTGGGCCAGGAGGTAACCGGGGACGCGGGTCCACGGGAAGTTGCCCCGAGCTGCGAATGAAAGCGTGACGACGGGGTTCAGGTGGGCTCCGCTCACCATGCCCATGAAGTAGATGATGGCCATCACCATCAATCCGGGGGCCACAACCTGCGCATCGACGGGAACCTGACCCGGATGGACAGCGTCCACGACCGGCCCACCGGCGGCCACCAGCACAAGGAGGGAGGTGCCGAAGAACTCGGAGAAGAGGCGACGCCACTCGAAGCTCCGGTCGTACGGATGCTGCACCCAGGGGGGCTCGGACCCGGGTAGACCGCGTGACGGCAGTGGGATTCGGTCAGCCTCAGACACGTCGCCCCGGTCATTCATCTGGCCCCAGCATGCCCTCTGGGCGGCGGCGTCACCTCCGACGGCCGGCCGTGGTGTCAAATGTTCCTGGTGAGCGCACCTGCGTGTGTGTCGTCACCGGTGGTTGGAGAACTCGACCCTCCAGCGCCATTGGCTGCGATCATCGGCATGCCACCAGAACTGGAGGACGCCTGCCTCACCGCCGGGCAGGATCACCAAGCGGCCGACGTCCTCTTGGGTCGGCCATCCGTCGGCCAGTGTGATGCGGTCACCTTGGCGAAGCAGATACGACATGGGCCCTGCTTGGTGGCGTTCGAGGTTCTCCCCGCTGGCCACGACGGCTCCGTCTTCACTCCTCACATGCACGTCGAGCGCCGGCGGCGCCGCGTGCACGAGCAGCCGACTGCCGACGGCCTCGCGTTCGACACGAGAGCGGGCAAACGAAGCGCCCGTGGCCCCCGAACCGGGGAACCACAGGTCCCAAATCTCGATCATGACGACCTCCGGGACGAGAAGTGGGCGGGGTCATCGCCGGCCGGGTGACAGGTCACCGGCGCCACACCGCTGCCGCTGGATCGGAGGGTCACAGACCCGGGAACGGGTCCTCGAGAGACGCGAGGACGTGGTCACCACCAGCCGCCAGCAGCTCTTTCGTCGAGAAATGGCCGGTTGCTACCCCCACCGACACCGCCCCGGCAGCCTGGGCCGCCTCGATGTCCCGGGGGGTGTCGCCCACCACGAAGACCTGGGCCGGGGTGAGCTGAGCGTGGAGGCGTGTGACCTTGGCGATGGCCATCTCGGTGAGTTCGGCCCGGTCGGGCGAGTCCGAGCCGTAGCCACCGAAGACGAAGAAGCGGTTCAGGTTTCCGGGCATGAGCTTGGTCCGGGCCGCCCCTTCCATGGCCCCCGAGACGACGCCGAGCATGACCCCGGCCTCGCCCAGGCGCACCAGGGTCTGCTCGGCCCCGGGGAGCACCCGGTACTCCTTGGAGGCCCAGATGTCGTCGGCCAGGGCCAGCAGGTACTGGGCGTAGAGCCGGCCGAGCTCGTCGGGGGTCGGGTCCCGGTGAAGAACCCCCCGGAAGGTCTCGGTGGCCACCTCGGGGTCGGTTTCACCGGCCGAGGTGTGGGCGCCGATGTCGGCGGGGATGTCGTAGAGCTTTTCGAAGGCCGCCTTCCAACTTCTCGCCCCCGCCCCACCGGTGTGGACGAGGGTCTCGTCGATGTCGAAGAGGACGGCAATCGGCTTCTCGACCGACGTCGGGTCATCGGCCACGTCAGGCCTTCTTCTCGTCGTGGCCGCCGAAGCCCTTACGCATGGCCGAGAGGACCTTGTCGGCGAAGTCGTCGAGGCCCCGGGAGGCGAAGCGGGAGTAGAGCGCCGTGGTGAGCACCGGGGCGGGGACGCCTTCGTCGATCGCCGCGATCGAGGTCCACCGGCCCTCGCCCGAGTCCGAGACCCGCCCGGCGAACTGTGCTAGGTCGGGGGAGTCGACGAGGGCGGCGGCGGTCAGGTCCAACAGCCAGGACTCGATGACGCTGCCCCGGCGCCACACCTCGGTCACCGCCGTGGTGTCGATGTCGAAGCGGTAGAACTCCGGCTCTTCCATGGGGGCGGTCTCGGCGTCGGCCTCGGCGCTCGTCCTGCCGGCGTCGGCGTTGTGCAAGATGTTGAGCCCTTCGGCGAACGAGGCCATCATCCCGTACTCGATGCCGTTGTGNNAAATGCCCGGCGCCGTTCGGACCACAGTGCAAGAACCCGTGCTCGGCCGGATCGGGCTCCCCGGTGCGCCCCGGGGTCCGCGACGCCGAGTCCATGCCCGGGGCGATGGTGGAAAAGATCGGGCGGAGGTGTTCGACCACTTCGGCTTCGCCTCCGATCATGAGGCAGTA
>PKWD01000125.1 GCA_003131945.1 Acidimicrobiaceae bacterium | reverse complement strand
GCGCCGGATCTCTCGTCGCCGCCTAAGCCTCTCATCGTAGGTGATCGGGTCATGGTTGAGTTCGACAGCGTCGACAACCGGCGACCCATCGCGGTGGCTCGCTGTACAGATGAGTACGTCGTCTTCGTTAGTCAGAATCAAAACGGGGTCCTCCGCGTTAATAACCCAGAGCGCGGCAGACACGAGGTAACCATCCCTGCGAACTTTATGACGATTCGACACAAATACCCGGGTTATGCGGCCGTAACTGCTCGCTCCTCGGTCAAGCCCGGTGATACCCTCCTGCTTAGGACTCAGTATTCACCCAGTGAGGGCAGGAATAAGGCCTTCTTCGTTGCTCGACTTTCATAACAGTAGCGATTGCAAATAAGATCAGGAGGAAGATTGTTCGGCGAGCATCTCGCGGTGATTTTGACTGGGGCCGTGGCCGCGACGTTCTTTTGGGCGTCTTTTGAGAAGTTCCTCAAACCCAGGGCCATTGCGTCAGCGCTTGAAAATCACGTCAAGGTTAACAATCCGAGACGATTTCTCTTTGCGCTAGCAACTGGAGAGCTCGCCGTCGGCTTTCTTCTGCTCATTAGCGACATTGTAGACAACACAGCACTCGCTATGATTCTAGTCTTGCCCGGTTTGACTCTGAGTTTGGGTTTTGTGCTTGTCCTTGTCCGGTCATATGTACGCGGTGTCCGCAGTGGCTGTGGGTGTTTTGGACAGACGGACAAGCATTTGGGGCCATCGACCATCCTTAGGAGTGTTCTATTTATGATGGCATTCCTCCTTATAGTGTCGCTGCGACTATCCCTTAGTGTCAACGAACCAATCTACAGTCGTGCGGCCTTCGTGTTGTTCGGGATATCGTTTGTGGGCGCAATAGTTCTCACTCGTGCATTCCTATTGCGAAAGTACACCGATCGGGTTGTCGTCAAAGGTTACGGGCTACGAGGAGACGGCACAGTGAATACCGGGTAACTTCCACTATTCTAGAAGGGGACGGATGTGTCGCTACAGGGCTGGGTGGATATCGTACTGGCCGCATGGTTAATGCTGGTGTCGTTGAGCATTCTCGGACTTGGCCGCCAAATGTCGGATCTCTTTTTTGCAATTCGGACAGGTCGCGCACCGAAGACCGGCGAGAAGCTACTAATTAGGGCTCCCGTTGCCCCCGAGGCGCTTGCGTTCATTAGTGAGAATCATCCGAGCGGTGCGCCAACGCCTGGTACGGACCAGGTGATCCTCCATTTGTCCTCGACTTGTGGTGGATGTGTCGACGCGGCACGCTCTTTTGTAGACGCAATTCGGAACGAGAACTTGAGAGCGCGAAAAATCTTGGCCAACACGACTTGTCTCCTAACGGGATCAGGAGGCAACAAACAGCGTCTTAACCTGTTGCTGGATGAAATCGACCTATTTGTCGTCGAAGATCCAATCGCGAGCGAATTGGTGCGCCAGATCGGGATCAACGTCAGCCCCTTTGCCCTGGCCGTGCAAGATGGCCAAATCGCTGGTTGGGCCGAGATGCCCAACTTCTCAAATCTCGAACGATTGCTGCTCAAGAATGAAGAGAGCCGTCGCGGAGGGCCGGGCCGGGATTTGCGTAGTCCCGTTCACTGGGGCCCCGGAACGAAATCCCCAACCCCTTCGAAATCTTCGTAGACACTGAGATTGATGACCGGCCATTGGACGCAATAGGACGAGGAGAACGGCGATGGAAAGAAGCTCATCTGAAGAAGCTGCGTTGCTGACACACGAAACGGACGTACCTCCTGAGCAAGAGTCAACTTCGCCTGGAGCATTCAGGCGTCGTGGAGCCATGGCGGCCATCGGCGCCCTGGTGATGGGTATCGCGGTCGCCGCAGGGTCTGAGGAGGCGTTTGCCGCCCCTTACTGCTGTGCTCCCTCACCCAAGTGTCCTTGCTGCAGCGTCAATGATAACTGCTGCAGTAAGGGGTGCACGGAGCGGGTCGGAGATTGCCTTGACGTGGGCAATTTTAGTGAACACGCTTGGGAGTGTTGTTATCACCACATGCATATCCTATGCTCAGATTGGTACTCCGTAAACGGGGCGTCATGCAACTGTGGTATAAGTCTCGGTGCATGTTGAGCAGTATAGTCATGCAGATTGTGAGAGGTGGATGCTCCTCCTTGGATTAGTCGCAGGGATTGCTACGGCCGTTATTCAACAAGGCCTGCCCTGAGGGGTCAATAATGCGGCGGTCTGTCGCATAATGTATAAGAGAAAGCGAGCAGCGGGTGGCAGTCTTGGTGCAAGCGGATTCGTTATAGCAATTTACCTGGTGTCTGGCACGGTCGGCGGCTTGCTTACAGGGTTACTATTGGGCGGTGTCGCGTCTCTGTGGCAAAATGTAGTTAAACCCTCAAATTGGTGGGGTGTGACATTTTTGGCTCTCGCCCTCGTTCTGGAAGCGGCAGGTCGGTCATTTCGATGGTTTCCACCGCAACGGAACAAGGAAACACCTCGTTCTTGGACATCGCGGCCACCGGAGTTCTGGGGCTTAGCAACAGGACTTGTGCTCGGCTCCGGGGTCGCTACACGGATTCGTTTCTCGGCTTGGTACATTGCGCCAATAATAATAGTGCTATTTGGATCAGTGGCATCAGGAGCAGTGATCATGGGAGTATACGGACTGACCAGGGTTACGATGTCAGAAGTACTTTTTCGCGAGACAGTTAGGGGGACACGGATATGGGCAGTGCCTAGGCGATTGATTCGGGGGGCGAGCGTGCCGAATTTAGCACGAGTGAGCGTTCTTCTTACGACCGCGGGTGTTGCTGGGATCCTGATTCATCTCACCTCTCGATAAGTGAAAACAATTGCTGCCAGAGATAAATTGATACGGTCCCAACAAACGGTATAGGACACAGGGTAAGGATTTGCTAATGGACGCGACGGGGAATACCAGTGGATTTGAAACTTGCTGCCTAGGGTTTTTGTGGGAAGCTCTTGGAGAAGAGGCTTCCAAACATGAAACTGTGGAGTCTGTCGATGCTGATTCCCTTCTTCTGATCGAGTGGGTATTCACGATAGAAGAGGAATACCGATTTCGTGCGCCAGACGATCTCCTCCGAGATGTAACTGGTAGCACAACTATTGGCGAAATCGTTGCGCAACTCGAACAAGTGTGGACCAAGGACGCGCAGTGCTAGACGCTCGGTAATGCACGGTCAACCGAGCCGGATACTGAGGTGCCGGGCTCACTCGTTTCTGCTGATCTTCGAAATGATTCCCTGGAACGCCATTTCGATTGACAGGCAGGCGAATCGGAGAATCTCAGCGGCTACCTGAGCGTTTCTATGCGGGCCTGTTCCGCCAGGTGCGGGGCAAGCCCAGGACCAATGCTGAGCCCCCGGTCGGGGACGTGGTCGACCACCTCTGTCCACATTGGCCACGCCGACGTCGAAGAGTTTGCCATATCTCCTGCCGCAACTGTTCTTCGAGTGCCGCCACGGACAGCCTGGCGCTACTCGGCGCAAAACCCAGTGCTCGACCACCCCGGGCCCCTCCGAGGACCCGCCGCTGCCCGGATGCCTCATCCTTCTGTGTCGGCGCCTGGCGGAGCCCGGCCGGGAGGAAGACGGAGGAGTTCATCAGGGTGCAGCCGTAGGCGCATCCTGGAGCGCGCCACCGCCGCCGAGCTTGTCGTGACGTCGTGGCCTGTATCCTCCGCGCCCCTCGCCTAAGGCCCGAAGAGTCCCAGCGCTCCTCGTGGAATTCGACTCAACAGTTGAGGCCCCTAGAGACTCTATAGGGTATGGACCATGACTTCGTGTCTCTCNNACAGCACCTGGCTCCGCCGCAGGCCAATGCAGCTGACCTATACCGACGGGCACGCTTTCGGCGGCGCAGAAGCGCCTACTCCGCGGGCGGCGTCGCAATTCTCGGCGTGGTCGCTGCCATGTTCGCCGGACTAACTTTGTCTAGCTCTCCGAACTCCGCGATTGCAGCAAACAAGGGTGCCGTAGATAGACAAGCTCCAAAGGCCGTCCCGGCTGACAATTCGGGATCAGTGACCTTGACGCCGGCCTTTACGCGCACGACAGCGGCTGGGACCGAAATTAGAGCGTATTTCGCGAGCGGGGTAACTCTAGTAAGCCCGGGTAACGGAGAACGGCCCGTCGCGACTAATCTTCCGTCAAATTCTCTCGAGGTCGAACTGTCCACTAGCGACGGCGTCGTCGACCGTACAGGCGTGAGCCCGGTAACATTCTCGTCAGGAGAACCATCAGTTGTAGTGAAGTCCTTTCAATTTGGGGACGCGGGATTCATTGGGGATGTGGCGATTGTGGACAGCAATTCGGAAACGACAGAGACGGCCCTTAGCTCTTCCGGTGAATCCCGTGATCAAATGGCCCCGGTACAAGGTTGGTCAGTACTCGTGGTAGGTGCGGCAGCCGATGGCGACGCCGAAGTGAGCACTGAGGCCGGCACCGCAACGGGTTCAAGCCAAGCAGTAACCTTCAAGAGTGTGCCTCCTCAGAACCCCGATCCTTACTTTGTCAGACAGATTAACGGTATAACTATTCGCGCAGGTATAACGGGTGGATTTGTTACCCTGTCCGCCTCAAATGCCGGCGCGGTACGAAGTCTTGAAGGTATACCAGCTTGTAGCAATATAACCGGAGCCACGTTATTCTCTGTGGCTCAGACCCCCCTGGGCCTCTCTGAACGGTCGCCCTTCGTGGTCTTACCGGTGGAAGTTGGACCAAACGTCGCTAGCGTCACCGTATCCTTCGCGGACGGATNNCGGACTCGCGGTCCTGGCGCATGAAGGCAAGAGCCCAGCCGAATCAGTTGATGGCTACAGTAGCTCAGGTGCACTATTGCTGAACGACAACGTATCGAACGAATCGCCCTCTGGAGTGCCGTCCTGTCCAGGTTGACTCAATCGACTGCAGTCGATGAAAGTTTCGCCAGTATGTACGCGCTTGGTTTTCCCCGCGTGGTAACGGCACTTCGTGTCCAGGGCATTCCCGCAGCAAGGGCCGAGGAGGCCGCTCAGGAGGCATGGGTTCGCACATTCATGCGCTGGAATCGAGTATCAAGCGGAAACAATCCAATCGGATATACGTATCGAACGGCCATTCGATTAGCTCGCGCGGGATGGCGGAGTCGACGTGTCGACTCGTGGATGATCGATGCGGGAATCGATCGGAGCGTCGAATCGGTCGTAGAAACACGCGTGGACTTTGACCGTGCACTCCGCCAACTCCCTAAAAGACAGCGTGAATGTATTATCTTGTGCGCGATTCTGGAGTACACCTCCGAGGAGGCAGCCCAACTACTTCATGTGAATGCCGGCACCGTGAGAGCCCACATACATCATGCGCGAAAGGCGTTGCAGGAGGCACAACAAATAGTTCCCTCAACGACAAAGAACTCCTAACGCTGACATGGGCCCCCGACTCCCTGTAAAAGGAAGGCGGAATCAGGAAGCGGAACGTAAGTCACAGGAAGTTGGCTTACCCGAGCCCTACGCGGATTGGACATAACTCGTGGCAGTCAACTCATGAGCGACGGCGATAATCTGGTGACTCCGAGTGGTTGCTTATGATGTCGACTAGCCGATTGTAGTAAAATCTCCAATCAAGAGCGTCTGCACGGTACCTAGATTTGACGGCAGGGGGTTTCGCATGGACAGGGGGTCGCTCAATCAGGAAGTTGGCTGCATAGTCGTCGCGGGCATGGGCGCGGTGACCTGTTTTGGCAGCGGACTTCTCCCATTTTGGAACGCGCAGCTATCTAGCCAAAGTGGCGTACGACTGGCTAAGACAAAAGATGCTGGAACTCGATTTTGCGCGCGAGTTGAAGACTCTTCGAGCAGTCCTCGCGTGATCGAGTACGCACGTAAAGCGGCGCAAGAAGCGTTGGATGGCGCGTATTCATCCTGTTCCGGACTCCGAAATATCAATCCACGAGCTTGTGGCGTAGTAGTGGGAACTGCCGGTGGCGTTCGGACGGAGTGGGATCTATCGGGCGGCCAAGTATTCAATCCATACATAATAGAACCTGGAAAGGATCCATTTCACGGAATTGCCGAGAACCTAGCGCGAGTTACCGGATTCGCCGGGCCCTGCGCCACCGTGAACACAGCTTGCACCTCGGGCGCGACGGCGTGTGGTGTGGCTTTTGAATGGATTCGCCAAGGTATTGTCGAACTTGCACTTGTGTGCGGTGCCGATGAGTTTACGGAGTATTCTGCGATGGGATTCGAGTTGATCGGCGCGTACGCACAGGGACCATGCGCACCGCTGGCGAGACCGGAAGGACTTTCACTAGGCGAAGGTGCGGGGGCATTGGTTCTTTGCAACGGAGAACTGATCGGGCAGGGCGGAGAAAACACTAGCGCGAGAATGCCCCGAGTCGAAATGTTCGGCTTCGGGCTTTCGAATGACGCATATCATCCAAC
>PKWD01000380.1:398-3543 GCA_003131945.1 Acidimicrobiaceae bacterium | reverse complement strand
AGAACATCGTGCTCGGGCAGGACCGAGCCGCCGCTGGCGACGTGGGTGGCGTAGAGGTGGGTGTTCACCACCACCACGTCCGCCGTGGCCGCCCGCGTCCGGGCCCATTCGGCGAAGCAGGTCGTTCCCGACGGGCACCGGAATGCACCCGGGCACTCGCGTGCCGACACCGACACGGCCGCCCACGCCCGAGGGTGCGGCTCGAAGTCGAGCTCGGCCCGGTCGCCCGTGGCCGATGTCTCGGCCCACGTGATCAGGTCCCGGANNCGTCCCGAGGCGGCCGAGCTCGCCCGACGCGACGTTTCGGGACCCCGGCTGGCGAGCGCCCGGGGCGTCGGCGGCGTCGAGATCGCCGGCGCCGGTGTCGAGGGCGCCGTTGTCGAGGGTGCCGGCGGGGTCGGCGGTGAAGAGATCCATTTCGATGGCGGGCGACCCGTCGACCGCAGTACCGGTCACCTCGGCCGCCCGCTGCCGGCAGAGGTAATTGGAGCGACCCTTCAGCACGGCGAACGAGAAGGGCGGACGTTGGCCCAGCTGGGCGACGAGAAAGGGCAGTTCCTTGGTGGCCAGCTGGTCCTGCAGGGCCTTGGTGGCGGTGGCCACGACGACCCGACGCCCCGACCGGACAGCGGGAAGCAAGTAGGCGAGCGACTTTCCCGTTCCCGTGCCCGCCTGTACGACGAGGTGACGTTCCCCGTCGATAGCGTCGGCCACCGCCTCGGCCATGGCCCGTTGACCGGGTCTGTCCTCGCCTCCACCGGGCAGAGCGCCGGCCACGGCGGTGAGGGCATCGGCGAGATCGGTCGGCACCGGCTCGACGGTAGCGCCGTTCGTCGGTCCGACCGTTTACTCTTCCCACCAGCCTTCGGAGGTCACGCAGGCCGAGCGTCGTTGTCGGTCGACGTCGTGTCTCTCGCCCGTGCACGCGTCGAGGGCGGGCTGGTCGACTTCGACTCGACGGCCGGCGAGAAGGGCCCGCGGGCCACCAAGGTCCGTCGCCCGTGGAGTGCGCCGGCAGTAGAGACTGAGGGCGCGACCCCGGCTCAGTTNNGGGGGCGGCGCCGCCCCGTTTCCGGTCACTCCCGCCGCACCGGCTTCGGGCACAGCACCGAGTACCGAGCGCAGAGCCTGAGCCGCTCCGAGAAGCCCGGCCGTCTCCACCGGTACCACCAGCTTGGAGTTCTGGCTGGAGGCGATCTTCGTGAGTCCGTCGAGTTGGAGGACGGCCAGCAACTCAGGGGTGGGATTCCCTTGGTGGATAGCGGCGTAGACAGCGGCGATGGCGCCGGCGTGGCCTTCCCCGATGCGGACCTCTGCTTCCTTGTTGCCCTCGGCCCGCAGCACGACGGACTGCTTCTCGCCTTCGGCCGCCAGGATGACTGACTGCTTCTCTCCTTCGGCCCTCAGCACGTTGGCCTGCTTCTGTCCCTGGGCGGTGTTGATGGCCGCCTGCTGTTGACCTTCGGACTGCAAGATCGCGGCGCGCTTCTGCTGGTCGGCTTCCTTCTGCAGAGCCATGGCGTCGACGATGTTCTGGGGCGGCACGATGTCGACGATCTCGATCCGGTTCAGGCGCACACCCCACTTCTCCGTGGCCGACGCCATATGGGCCTGGAGCTCGGCGTTGATGCGCTGGCGCTCGGAGAGGGCTTCGTCGAGGGTCATCCCGCCGAAGACGGCCCGCAGGGCGGTACGGGCCAGCTGGTCGACGGCCACGTGGTACTCGCTGATCTCGTACAGAGCCAGGCGCACGTCGACAACCTGGCTGAAGATGGTGGCGTTCACGAGCACGCTCACGTTGTCCTTGGTGATCACCGCCTGCAGGTCACCGAGCCGTGGCTCCTCACGCATGTCGACGCGCACGATGGTGTCGACGAAAGGCACGAGGAACGTCACTCCCGGATTACGGATCGAATTGAACTGGCCGAGCCGCTTCACGACGCCCACGAATCCCTGTTGCACGAGGCGTACCGAACGCGACAGGACGAGGACGACGAGCACGATGACGATGATCCCGACGACGATGCCGGTGGCGGTCCCGCCGGCGCTGCTGGCGAACATGGATGCTCCTTCTCTTCGGAACGACGCGGGCCGATATCGAGGGTGGCCCGCTGTCGGACGTTACGACGCGGTGACGACGAGCCGGGTCTTCTCGATGTCGATGACCTCGACCAACTGGCCCGGTTCGCAGGGTTCGTCGTCGTAGGTGATGGCCGGCCAGTCCTCGCCCCGGGCGCGCACCCGCCCGGCCACCTCGGCCTTGTCGATCCGGTCGACGACGGTGGCGTGCTGGCCGACGAGGGCGGCCACCCCGGATTTGAGGGCCCCGGCCCGTCGATGGCCGAAGGTGTTCAGAAGAGGTCGGCGCAGGACGATCATGCCGCCGACGGCCACGACGGCGAAGACGACCACCTGGAGGATGAGAGGGCCGCCGACGGCCGAGACGATCGCCGCCCCCAGGGCCCCGGCGGCGGCAAAGAGGGCGAAGAAGGCAAGGTTGGTGATCTCGATGACGATGAAGACGACGGCCACGAGGACCCACAGCCACGCGCTCATAGCCGGTGACCTGCTGGTCGATTCCCGGTCCCTGATGTTGCCTCGCTCATGTCGTATCTCCGGATAAGACGCTATCCCACGGCACCGATCGGGCGGGTTCGGGGAGGGAGGAGGGGTGGTAGCAACTAGGTTCACGTCGTGGTCCCCGACCTTTCGCCGCCGCCCGATGGCGTCGATCTCACCGGTGTTCCGGCCCATGTGGCCTGTGTCATGGACGGCAATGGCCGGTGGGCCAGCCAGCGTGGGCTTCCCCGGACGGCCGGGCACGCCGCAGGGGAGGAAGCCCTCCTGGACACGATCGAGGGTGCCCTGGACATCGGGATCGGCTGGCTCACCGTCTTCGCCTTTTCGACCGAGAATTGGCGCCGGCCCCGTGACGAGGTCCGCTACCTCATGGGGTTCAACGAATCCCTCCTCATGCGCCGGCGCGACGAACTCCACGAGAAGGGGGTCCGGATCCGCTTCGCCGGCCGGCGCGACTGGCGGGTGCCGCGTCGGGTGCTGCGACGCATGGACGAGTCGGCTGAGCTCACCGAGTCGAACCGGCGCATGACGCTCACCATGGCCTTCAACTACGGGGGCCGGGCCG
>PKWD01000380.1:0-358 GCA_003131945.1 Acidimicrobiaceae bacterium | reverse complement strand
TCTTCACCGACGTCCTGTGGCCCGACTTCCGCCGGGAGCATCTCTTCGAGGCCGTGGCCGAGTTCCAAAGACGCGAACGTCGTTACGGGGGAGTGCGGGGATGAAGATCGTGGCCTGGGTGGGCGGGATTGTGATCGTGGCCGGACTGATCGTCATGGCCGTGGCCGGGTTCCCCGGGGCCGTTCCCATCCTCATCAGCGCGGCGGCCCTGGTGGCCATGATCGGTCTCGGTGGGGTCATGGGGGGACGCCATACCCCGAACGTCTCGCCCGTGTCGGTCGCCGATTCCGGCCCCGGGAGCGGGCCGAGGGCCGTCCCCGATGCTGCAGACGCAGGTCCCGCTCCCGCCGCTGACGGG
>PKWD01000240.1:2713-4627 GCA_003131945.1 Acidimicrobiaceae bacterium | reverse complement strand
CCCGCATGTCCTCGTGGGGGAACAGTCCCGGGGCCAGCGCGTTCACCCGGATGCCGTGGGGCGCCCACTCCACGGCCAGGGTCTTGGTGAGATTGCCGACGCCGGCCTTGGCGGCGGCGTTGTGGGCCATGCCCGGTCCCCCCGTGAAGGACTGGGTGGCCAGGATGTTGCAGACGGCCCCCGGTTCGCCGGCCGCCGTGCAGCGCCGGAAGAGCTCCTGCGAGCAGAAGAAGGTCCCGTCGAGCACGATCTGGGTCACCGCNNTGGCCGCCGCGTTGTTGACCAGCACCCGGGCCGGCCCGAGAGCCCGCTCGAGGGTGTCGAAGGCAGCGGCGATCTGCTCCGGCTGACGGATATCGGCCGCCGCGTGGGCGGCCCGGCCGCCGACGGCCTCGACGGCGGCCACCCCCGCCAGCCGGTGCTCCTCGCGCCGCGACATGATCCCCACGGCGGCACCGAGGCGGGCGAACTCCACGGCCAGGGCCTTGCCCAGACCCGTCCCTCCCCCGGTGACGATCACCGTGGTGCCGGCGTAGGTCCCCGCCGGGAGCATGAGGGTCCCCGCCGACGGCGGTTCGGGAAGCGCCACGCCCTACTTCCCCTCGAAGACGATGGGCTTCTTGGCCGCCTTGGCCGCGTACCCGGCGGGCATGTCGTCGGACACGAATTCGATCGAGGCGCTCATGGCGGCGAAGCGCATCGCCTCGGTCATGCCCCGATAGGCGAACGAGTCGATCGTGCGCTTGATGCTCTGGACCGCCAACGGTGCGTTGGCGGCGATCTCCCGGGCCACGGTCATGGCCGTCGCTGTGAGGTCCTCGGTGGAGGTGACCTCCTGCACGATACCGATGCGCTCGGCCGTGCGGGCGTCGATCCGCCGGCCCGTGTAGGCCAGGAGCTTGGCCCAGCCCGCCCCCACCTCGTGGGCCAGGCGCAGGTCGCCGCCGGCGTCGATGCTCACACCCACCTGGGCTTCGGGCAGGGCGAAGAGCGCGTCCTCGGCGGCGATGCGGATGTCGGCCATGAGCACGAGCTCGAACCCGAAGCCGAGGCAGTACCCCTGGACGGCGGCCACCACCGGTTGGGGGAGCTCGGCAAAGACCTTGAAGCGCTCATGGGCCCAGCGGATGCCCTCGTAGTAGTTGCGCGCCTTCTCGGCCGGGGAGCGCCCCGTGACCCGGTCCTCGGGCATCCCGAGGTCGATTCCAGCACAAAAGGCCCGGCCTTCGGCCCGCAGCACCACGGCCCGCACCCGTTCGTCGAAGCGGATCTGATCGGCCCGTGCTCCCAGCTGCCGGGTCGACTCCCAGCTCCAGGCGTTGAGCTTGTCGGGATGATTGAGGGTCAGGACGGCGATGTCGTCCTCGACCACCAGGTCGAGAAGCCATTCGTCTTCGGCCACGACGGGGGAGGTCCTGAACATTGCAGCTCCGATCTGGCGCAGCGACGACCTGCACCACGCCGGGTCTGACGAGTCGTCAGTATTCCATGACGGCGGCATCGGGGCACGGCGCGCCGATCAGTGGTGGAAGCCCGTCCGCTCCTGGTCCGAGAGACCGCCGCGGCGCGTCAACCGTTCGACGCCGTTCTTCAGGTCGGCCAGGAACAGCACGGCCATGTCCTGGCTGAACCCGTTGCGCACCNNACACGGCCGTCTGGTCGATGGCCGGCGGCATCGTGTAAGCGGGGACGATCCACCCCCGCGTACGCAGCTCATCGGAGAGGTCGTAGACGCTGAACCCGCCCGGGTCGGTCAACCGGAAGGCGAAGGCCGGGATGTCCCCGCCGCGCGACAGCAGAGTGAACGGCCCGACCTCTTCTATGGCACCGGACAACCAGGTCGCCGTGGCCCGGCTGGCCGCCTGCACGGCGGTGAACCCGTCTGTGCCGAGCCGCAGGAAGTTGTAGTACTGC
>PKWD01000240.1:0-2700 GCA_003131945.1 Acidimicrobiaceae bacterium | reverse complement strand
CCGAGGCGTTGATCGACTGCACCCGTTCGAGCCGGAAGTCCCACACCAGGTCGGGATCGAGGAAGGGGGCGATGAACCCCCCCGAGGCGGCGTCGACATGGACGGCGATGTCGAGGCCCTTGCTCGACTGCAGCTCGTCGAGGGCTCCGGCGATCTCCTTCACCGGCTCGTAACTCCCGTCATAGGTCGACCCCAGAATGGCCACCACGCCGATCGTGTTCTCGTCGCAGTGGGCCACGGCCGTCTCGGCGCTCAGGTAGGGAGTGGCCGCGCTCACGGGAACGAGCCTGGCCTCCACGTCGAAGTACCGGCAGAACTTCTCCCAACACACCTGGGCGTTGGCCCCGAGAACGAGGTTCGGCCCCGCCCCGTCGCCCCTCGCATGCGAGGTCCGGGCCCGCCACCGGTGCAGCAGGGCCAAGCCCGCCAGCATGCAGGCCTCGCTCGACCCTGTCGTCGAGCAACCCGTCGCATCCCCGTCCTCCGGCGCGTGCCACAGGTGGGCGATCATGTTGACGCAGCGTCGCTCGAGCTCGGCCGTCTGCGGGTACTCGTCCTNNCGGCTCCATCCACGTCGTCACGAACGTGGCCAGATTGAGGCGCACGGCGCCGTCCAACAAGAGCTCGTCGTGGCAGACCTGATAGGCGATCCCCGGAGGCATCCCCTTGTCCGAGAGCCGCAGCTTGGGGACGTCGCCCACCAAGCCGAACTGGGTGAACTGCGGCCGGATGCTCACGACGTCGTCGTCGGCCTCCGAGGGGTCGTGGGTATGCAGGGGCATGTCCTCACCGTATGTCCGGTACCGGACAGGATGTGCCAGAAAGGATGTGCCCGTGCTCGTTCTCGACGACGCCGATGTGAGAGCCGTTCTCGACCGTGACACCTTGATCGAGGTCGTGGCGGCCGCACTGGCCGAGCTGAGCGCGGGCACGGCCTCGGTTCCCCCACGGGTGGCGGCCACCGTGGCCGACAGCGGCGCGCTGCTCGCCGCCATGCCCGGCAACCTGTCGGACCGGGGCGTCCTCGGATCCAAGCTCGTGAGCATCTTCCCCGGCAATGCCGCCACCGCCCGGCCCACCCACCAGGCCGTCGTCGTCCTCTTCGATCCGGCCACCGGCGCCCCCGAGGCTCTGATCGACGCCACCGCCCTCACCGCCGAGCGGACGGCGGCGGCCTCGGCCGTGGCCACACGGCTCCTTGCCCTTCCGGAGGCGACCGTCCTCGCCGTCCTCGGCACCGGACCGCAGGCCCGGGCCCACGCCCTCACCGTGTCCCGGGTCTGTCCGTCACTGGCCGAGATCCGGATCGCCGGGCGGACCATGGCCAAGGCCGTGGCCCTCGCTCAAGAGCTCGGTTCTCTCCTGGCCGTGCCCGTGCGGGCGGTGGAGAGCTTCGCCGACGCATCGGCGGGGGCGGCCGTGATCTGCTCGGCCACCCACTCGCCTGATCCCGTCGTGCGCCATGAGTGGCTGTCACCCGGCATCCACCTGAACTCGGTGGGCTTCAACATCGACGGCCGGGAGGTCGATGCCGCCACCGTGGCCAGCGCCCTGGTCGTCGTCGAATCCCGGACCTCGGCCCTGGCCCCGGTGCCGGCCGGGGCCAACGACCTCCTCTGGCCCCTCCGCGACGGTCTCATCGGCCCCGACCACATCCACACCGAGCTCGGTGAACTGGTCCTCGGCACCAAACCCGGACGGGTTTCGCCCGATCAGCTCACCCTGTTCAAGTCGGTCGGCGTGGCCGCCGAGGACCTGGCCGCCGCCTCCCTCGTGCTCGTCGCCGCCCGGGCCCGGGGCGTGGGCCGCTCGCTCGACTTTTAACATAGGATTCCCTACGCAACTTGAGAACCGCCCTGTCTCGAGATGCGGCCTGTCGAGGTGAAGTGAGGAGGTGGTGTGGCCCGGACCCAATCAGAGCGCAAGGCCGACACCCGTGAGCGCCTGCTCTCGGCCGCCGCCCAGCTCTTCGCCGACCACGGCATCGACGCCGTCTCCGTCGACGTCGTGGCCGAGGCCGCCGGCCGGACCTCGGGGGCCGTCTACGACCACTTCGGATCCAAGCAGGGCATGCTCCTGGCCCTGTTGGACGAGTGGGAGCAGTCCCTCGTCACCGTCATCGCCGCCGAGTTCGAGCTGGCCGCCGGCGTGGGCGACCGCCTGCGGGCCGTGGCCGCCAACCTGATCGCCCACCCCTCCGAGGAGACCCGCCGCCTGCTCCTGCTCGAACAGGAGCTCTGGCTGCGCGCCGCGCGCGACCCCGAGGTGGCCGTGGCCCTGCGCCTGCGGGCCACCGAGGCCCACGCCCGCATGGCCCGCGGCTTTGCCGCCTGGATGGCCGACGGCATCATCGAACCCGTGGCCTCCCCCGACTCCCTGGCCACCGTCTTCCGCGCTCTCGTGGTCGGCCTCGAGATGCAGAACCGCATCCACCCCGGCGCCATGGACATCGACACCGTGACGGCCGCCCTCGCTTCTGTCCTCAACGTCGAGGTCGCAGGAGTCGAGGTCCCATCCACTCACCGACGCACCACCGCACCGATCTAAAAACCAAAAGAATTCCCTCACCAACAGGCTTCATTCACAAACAGAGACAGGAGACATCCGTGCGCACCGACCTAGCCGAACGCCTGGGCATCGAATTCCCCATCTTCGCCTTCACCCACTGTCGCGACGTCGTCGCCGCGGTGTCCAACGCCG
>PKWD01000337.1 GCA_003131945.1 Acidimicrobiaceae bacterium | reverse complement strand
ACGCCACCAACAACTTCCCCGAATTCACCGGTCGGCTGTGTCCGGCGCCGTGCGAGGGGGCCTGCGTCCTCGGCATCAACGCCGAGCCGGTCGCCATCGAGCGCGTCGAGTACGAGATCGCCGAACGGGCCTTCGCCGAGAACTGGGTGGTCCCCCAGATACCCGAGGTGCGCACGGGTAAGTCGGTGGCGGTGGTGGGCTCGGGCCCGGCAGGGCTGGCCTGTGCGCAGCAGCTGGCGCGGGCCGGACATGACGTGGTCGTCTACGAGCGAGCCGAGCGGGCCGGTGGCTTACTGCGCTACGGCATCCCCGAATTCAAGATGGAGAAGGCCGTTCTCGATCGCCGTCTGGCCCAGCTCGAGGCCGAGGGGGTCACCTTCCGCTGCTCCACGGCCGTAGGTGTGGCACCCGACGGCGCCGTCGGTGCCGGTGCCGGTGAGGCCGGACTGAACGGCGCCGTCTCCCTCGAGCCGGGCGAACGGCGTGGTCTGGGCGCGGCGGGCGCCCCCGATGTGACGGTCGTCTCCGCCACCGATCTGCTCGAGCGGTTCGACGCCGTGGTCCTGGCCGGCGGAGCCACATTGCCGAGGGATCTCGCTGTGGCCGGACGTGGGCTACGGGGTGTGCACGGGGCCATGGAGTACCTGAAGCCCTCGAACCTGGTGCGCGAAGGAGCGTGGGCCGAATCGCCCATCACGGCCGAGGGCAAGCACGTCGTCATCATCGGCGGCGGTGATACGGGCGCCGACTGCCTGGGTACGGCGCATCGCCAGGGGGCGGCCTCGGTGCACCAGTTCGAGATCCTGCCGCGGCCGTCCGATACGCGTCCGGACGACAACCCGTGGCCCACGTGGCCTCTCATCTACCGCACCTCAGCGGCCCACGAGGAGGGTGGCGAGCGTGTCTACGCCGTCACCACCACCGCCTTCGTCGACGACGGCATCGGCGGCGTCAGCGCCCTGCGGGGCCATGAGGTGGAGATGACGGTTGTCGACGGGCGCCCGGTGGTGGAACCGGTCCCCGGCACGGAGTTCGATCTGCCCTGCGAGCTGGTGCTTCTGGCCATGGGTTTTCTCGGGGCCGAGCGCCACGGGGTGGTGGCCGAGCTCGGCCTCGACCTCGACGCCCGCGGCAACGTGGCCGCCGACGACACCTGGGCCACGAGCCATGAACGGGTCTTCGTGTGCGGGGACATGACCCGGGGCCAGAGCCTGATCGTGTGGGCCATCGCCGAAGGACGCTCGTGCGCCGCCGGTGTCGACCGGGCCCTGATGGGCGACACGGCGTTGCCGGCACCTCTCGTACCGGGACAGCTCGCCCTGCGTTGACGAGGGCCGGGCGAGGGGCCGTCGGCGCCCACTCCGTTGTCCTTATTACAACGTTGTGGCTGCTCAGGGGGAGTGTCGCGTGTCCGTTCGCTCGGCGACCACGTACGCCCTACTCCAACCCCGCAAGCATTGTCGGTGCCGAAGCGTGATCGAGACACCGCCTCGGCCTCATAGCGGGAAAGCAACTCGTAGCGCCACGTCTTGGACACTCCGTGCTCTTTGGTCACCATCCGGACCGACTGGCCCTCCGTCAGGACCGCTGTGACCAGTTACGTCGCCATCTCCATCGGGCCACCTCCTCGAAGGGGTCCACGATGTCTCGCGACATGTGTCGCGCTGTCTCATGAACCCACAGACCTCGGAGCGCGCTTAAACCTTGGTCACGGAAGCGCTCGTTGGCCGCCGTGGGCTGCCGCGAACGTCGCGGGAGCCAAAGGAGGTTTGCTGACGGTGCGACAGGCCGTGCCGGGCGCGATTTCTTTCGGGGTTCAAGTTCCGTCAGCCAATGACACGAAGCTGTGCGGGACTCGATGGAGCAGCAGTGTCGCCCAAGCTCGCGAGAGCATCGGCGGTGGAATCGTCGGCTGGGAGCCAGGTGATGAGCCGTTGCTCGTCGACTTCATCGGGAAGGAGCACCTCGTAGTTGATACGGAGGCGCCCGAAGTCAGGATGCACAATGCGTGTTGTACCCCGGCGTTTTTCTGTTGTCGCGAACTTGGACCAGCGCTCCACGAATTCGGGCGCTGTACGCAGCTCATCCATCAGCTTGACGAAGCGTTCATTGTCACCCCAGCGAACGCTGGCGGCACGTAGGCGACCCACCTGATCGTCGGCCGCCGCCGTCCAGTCGGGGTAGACCGTTCGCGCATCCCGATAGAGGAACACGTAGCGGGCGAGGTTCGGCTCTGCACCCTCGAGCATTCCGAGGGGCCGGACGAGGCGCCCCCAAGCTCCGTTCCCGGCCAACACGTCGTTAGCCGGGCCGACCACGAAGGCAGGTGTGGTCCCCAATCTCTCAAGGAGCGCCGTCACTGTCGGTGCCACGACGCGGGTTAACGACCCAGCCGCCGGACACAACACCGCACTTTCGCTGACCATGGCCAGCATCGAGAGCTGTCGGTGTTGGTGGTCGTCGAGGCGAAGCGCGTCGGCGAGGGCGGCAATCACGCTCGCTGAAGGTCGGGTGTCGCGGCCCTGTTCGAGGCGAACCAGGTAGTCGATGCTGATCCCGGCGAGCGTGGCGACCTCCTCTCGGCGGAGGCCGGGTGTGCGTCGGCGCCCACTGTCGGGCAGGCCGACGTCGGACGGCTGGAGCTGCTCGCGGCGGGTCCGGAGGTACTCGGCCACAGATGTCACAGCACAAGCATGCCCCATCTGCCTGCACACCTGCCTGGCCCTGTCAGTACCAGGATCAGCCCGGCCTTCTCGGACCGATCGCGGAAGAGGATCATGAATTCATGACCACTACTCCTGACACAGCCACACTGCCCTTGACCCCCGGCCGCTGGGTGGTCGACACCAACCATTCCTCGATCGGATTCACTATCCGTCACCTGGGAGTGTCCAAGGTGCGGGGCCGTTTTACCCGTTTCGATGCCGACGTCGTCATCGGGGAGACCCTCGATACGACGAGTGTGAGGGCCACCATTGACGTCGCATCGATCGACAACGCCAACGCCGACCGGGACGCCCACGTGCTGTCGCCCGACATCATCGACGTCGTTAGGCGTCCGACCATGGTGTTTCGTTCCACCAGCGTAAGGGGGGCTGGAATGGAGTATCAGGTCGAGGGTGATCT
>PKWD01000124.1:495-4435 GCA_003131945.1 Acidimicrobiaceae bacterium | reverse complement strand
TTCGGAGCAGCTCTTCGTCGACGTGAGCAACGAGATGCGAGAGGGCTTCGTGGAACGGACGATACGGTGCTCCCACCTCCTCGTCGCAGCGACCGAGGAGCACCGTCATGCCCCCGCCGTGTGCGTGTCGGGCCAGTTCGGACACGAGGGTGGTCTTTCCTTGGCCTGGTTCCCCGGCCAGGAGGATCAGCTCCCGTCCCTCGCCACTGGCAACCCGCTTGGCGGCGGTGTCCAGGAGGGCGAGCTCGCTCTCGCGACCGATGACCCCGACGGCGGGAGGATGGGTCAGGCGGGTGGGAAGNNGTGCGTCGGCTTCGAGAGGCTCCCAGGAGACCTGGAGCGTTTCGATGGGCTCGGGCAGGCCCTTGAGCTCCAGTTCTCCGAGCGAGGTGAAGGTGTGTGCGCTCCTGCGACCGGCGCTGGCCCGCGCCAGGTCGGAAGCCAGGATCTGGCCACCCTCCGCCCGGGCACAGAGCCGGGCTGCCTCGATGACCGGGTCGCCGAAGTAGTCGTCGGCCTCCCTGCTCGCCTCGCCCGAGCTCAACCCCACCCGGAGCCCTAGTGGCCTCTCCGCACCGGCGTTGTCGCGGTGGACGACCTGCTGCATGTTCACCGCGCAACTGAGAGCCGCCGATGCGGCAGGGAAGACCACCATGAGTCCGTCGCCCAGGTTCTTGACCTCGGTGCCCCCGGAGGTGGCGATGGCTTGGCGGAGGGCCGAGAAGTGCTTGCGGCGCACATCGTCGCCTGCTTCAGGGGTCAGTGAAGACGCGAGCTCAGTCGAACCCACCAGGTCGGTGAAGAGCACCGTGATGTTCTCGGTAGTGGCCACCGAACCCCCTGTCCCCGCAAGTAGGCGAAAGACTAGGCGAGACCAGGGGTTTCTTCACGTGTGGCAATCGGCGACCCAGACAAGGGCGGCCTGGCTGCCCTGCTCGCAATCGGGGCGATACCGACCTGTTCATGTATCGATGTGGACCGGGCGATACGTGCCGGAGGAGGGCGGTCGGGTCAAATGACCACCCATCCGGGATCGCTATCGCCGCATCATTGAGCGTGGGTCTGGAGCCGAGTCCCCACCGCGCGGCATCGCGGGATCATCAATACCGCCCGGTCGAAGTGAGTATCCGTCAGGCGTCCCTCTTCATCATCCGCCACGCGCCGAGGACCGTCCAGGCAAACGAGCCAGGCGACGATCACGCATGCAGCCACCGTTGTCGCGTCCAAATCGCCCCCTGAGTAAGGGTGTCGATCCCGGCATCGTCGCTGACCTTCGAGGCCAGGCGGCCGGTGCCCCAGCAGCCCATGAGCCAATCGCGCAGTGCCCCCGTGAGACTGATGTCAGCAGACCTGATAGCACAGTTCGCATTATGCCTGAGCGGGTCGGGGCGGCGAAGAAGCCATTTTCGACCGCCGCTCAGTCCACTGACTGACCGGCAGCGGTGGATCCGGGCGCCGCCGTCATCTCGAGCGACAGATGCCAACGCGTATCGACGGCGTTGATCACCGAGCGGGCGAGCAACCCGGCCCCCGCCGCGGTGAGATGCACGCCGTCGGGGGTCCGCAGGGCTACCTCCTGACCTGACGCATCGACACCGTCGGTCTCGTAGTGACCCGATGCGTCGCTGAGCACGGAAGCCGATGAGACGTACAGCGTTCCCGAGAATGTTTCGGTCTCGTGCTGGCAGATCATGTTTTCAAGCTGCATGGCGGTGTTGAGATCGGAGTTCGCCATCGGGGGCATGCCGACCCACACCACCCGGGCACCGGCTCCCGTCGCTTCCCTCACCACGGCGTCAACCCGCTGCCCGTAGCCGGCGGCCCAGGCCGGGGTGCCCGGTGCCGCCGCGGTGCCGTCGACATAGAGGCCCTGGTCGTCGTTGGCACCGATGAAGACGACTACGACCTGTGGGTGGTACGTGCCCAGCAAGGTGACGAGGTGCGCCGGCCAGTCGTAGTACGACGCGTTTGCCAGGCCCGTGTCACCCAGCGAGGCCATCGTCGTGAGGGCTATCCCCGTGGCATCGAGTTGGGACTGGAGCTGGTCCCCGAAGTCGATCCCGAGCGAATCACCGATCTCGAGCACGCGTAGACGAGCGGCCGCCGTGGGAAGGAGGGCGGGAAGCCCCCGCTCCCGGTCCGTGGTGGTCGTTACCGCGTAGTGGCGGGTCGGCGCTGTCGTGGGATGGGCGACCGCATGCCTGTCGGATGCCTGTGGACGGCCACCCGAGATCAACACGACGACAGCGATGAGCATGGCCAGGATCCCGCCGACCATGGGTGCTCGGAATGGGCGCCGGTGTCGGCGGGCACCGGGCGGAAGTGAGACGTTCCACGGGCGACGCATGCTCCTCTTACGAACCGGCCACCGCCGAGGTTGTCCTCATATTCCGATCGCCGGAGGTCGCCACCAGTCATCAAGCAGTGGCGGCGCTGTCCGATCTTGTGTGAGATGAACGCCGTGACGATCGCCATCGCCCACCGGGGAGACCCGCTGGTAGAGCGTGAGAACACGCCTGCGTCCTTTGCCGCCGCGGTGGGCCACGGTGCCGACATGATCGAGCTCGATCTTCGTCGCACCCGGGACGGGGCCATCGTCGTCCTCCATGACGCCACTCTGTCCCGCCTGTGGGGCGTGGACCGATCTGTGGCCGATCTCGAGCTTGCGACGCTGCAGGCCATCGGGACCGGAAGCGAGCGCATTCCGACCCTGCGGGAGGTCCTTCTTCAGATCGAGATTCCCTTGATGGTGGACTTCACCGAAGGCGAGGTCGTGGAAGGAGCTCTTGACGCCGTCCGAGAAGCCGACGCCGTGACACGTTCGCTTTTCGTCACGGGCAACGTCGACGCTCTGCGCCAGCTGCGGGCCCGGGCCCCCGAAGCTCGGATTGGTCTCACCTGGATCGAGCGCGAGCCCCCGGCCCCGTCGCTACTGCTCGAGCTCGGGGCTGAGTACTGGAACCCCATGTTCCGGCTGGTCACCGCCGAACGAGTGGCGGCCGTGCACGACCTCGGTCTCAAGGTCTCCACCTGGACGGTGGACGAACACCGCCACATGGCTCGTGTCTCGGAGGCGGGCGTCGACGCCATCGTGAGCAACCGGATCGCCGACCTTCGGCACTTTCTCTCCTGAACGAGGCCCAGCTCGGTGAAACGACGGGGGTACACCCGGGATCTACCCGGCCGGACGAGGGCCCTCAATAGCCGGTGGCGCCGTCGATCTGCTCACGTAGGAGATCCGCGTGTCCGACGTGCTGGGCGTACTCACCGATCATGGCCACCAGGATCCTCCTGAGCGAGATCGGCTCGCCGCTCGAGATCTCGGTGCCGGTCTCGTCCAGCGAAGCAGCGTCGGCCACGATCTGTCGCGATCGAGCGCATTCGTCGCTCCACACGGCGAACGCTTCGGTCACGTCGCCACCGAGGTCCTCGAAATCCTCGTTGGGATTGTCGTCGGAGTAATAGAGAAGGGGTACGTCCTCCCCGGCGAACTGCTGGCGGAACCACCACCGCTCCACGCCGGCCAGGTGACGCACCAGCCCGTGCAGGCTCATCTCTGAAGGAGGGACGCCCATTTCGGAGAGGCGCCGCGGCGGGACACCGGTGCACTTGAGCTCGAAGGTCTGCCGGTACCAATCCAGGTAGGAGGTGAGGATAAGGCGCTCATCGCCGATGTTCGGCAGGCCGGGCCTGGTGTCGGCCGCCCAGCGCGGGGAGTAGTTGGCGGCGGGGATCTCCGTCACGGTTCGGTGACAGCGCCGCGCTCGGCTCCGGTGACCAGCCGGGCGTACTTGGCCAGGACGCCGGTGCGGTAACGCGGTTCGGGCGCCTTCCATTGGGTGCGGCGCTCGGCCAGGACGGCGTCGTCGACGGCCATGTCGATGCGCTTGGCGGGGACGTCGATCGAGATGTGGTCCCCGTCGGCCACCAAGGCGATGGT
>PKWD01000124.1:0-471 GCA_003131945.1 Acidimicrobiaceae bacterium | reverse complement strand
GGCCTTCGTAGCGGATGACGACCACCGTACCGGGCTCGATCGACCCGGCCAGGATGGCGTCGAGCGCATCCTGCTCACCGTCGAACACACGGGCGGTGCCCGAGAAGACCGGCGTGTCGATGCCGGCCACCTTGACCACCGAGCCTTGGGGGGCGAGGGAACCGGAGAGCACGGCGATGCCGCCGTCGACGTGGATGGGGTTCGACAACGGATGGATGACCTGGCCGTCGGGAGCCGGGGGATCGAGGGCGGCCAGGTTCTCGGCCACGGTGCGTCCCGTCACGGTCATGCACTCGCCGTGGAGCAGACCGGCCTCGAGCAGCTCGCGCATGACCACGGGGAGACCGCCGATGCGGTCGACATCGGCCATGTGGTAGCGGCCGTGGGGTTTCGTGTCGGCGATGTGGGGAACCCGGGCCCCCACCCGGTTGAAGTCGTCGAGGGCCAGGTCGACGCGCGCCTCGTTGGCGA
>PKWD01000234.1 GCA_003131945.1 Acidimicrobiaceae bacterium | reverse complement strand
TTCGCCGAGGTCTTCTTCGAGGACGTCGAGGTGCCCGAAGCCCAGGTTCTCGGAACGGTCAACCAGGGGTGGTCGGTGGCCATGGCCACGGCCGGCTCGGAGCGTGGTCTGTCGTTGCGGAGCCCGGCCCGGTACACCGAAGCGGGACGGCGGCTCCTTTCTCTCTACCGCCGCCGGGCCGCCGCCGATCCGGTGGCCGCCGGTCGGGTGGCCGACGATGTGGCGCGCGCCGTTATCGACGCCGAGGCCTACAAGCTGCACACCTACTGGACGGCCACCCGTGTTCTCGACGGGGCCGGCGTCGGTCCGGAGGCGTCGATGAACAAGGTCTTCTGGTCCGAGACCGACCTCGCCCTTCACGAGGCGGCGCTGGCTCTGCTCGGAGCCGAGGGGGAGCTTCTCGACCAAGACGGCTCGCCGGGACAGTGGCTCGACGGCTTCCTCTTCGCCCTGGCCGGCCCGATCTACGCGGGGACGAACGAGATCCAACGCAACGTGGTGGCCGAGCGGGTGCTCGGGCTGCCGCGGGCCTAGGCGCGCCGGGGCCGGTCGAGCCGATGCATTTCGCCTTCGACGAACGCCAGCTCGAGTTCCGCAGCCAGTTGCGTGCCCTCACCGACAAGACCTGTACTCCGGCGGACATACGCCAGGCGTGGTCCTCGGAGCAGGGCTGGTCCTACGCCCGGTGGGCGATCCTGGCCGACATGGGGGTGGTGGGCCTGACCGTCCCCGAGACCTATGGGGGCCTCGGCTTCGGGCTCGTCGATCTGGTGCTGCTCCTGGAGGAGGCCGGACGGGCCGGCCTGCCCGAGCCGCTGCTCGAGACGACGGCGCTCGGGGTGCCGGCGCTCGTCGAGGCGTCAGGAGAGCGCGCCCACGAACTGCGGGGGCAGTGGTTGGCCAAGATCGCCGCCGGTGACACCGTCGTCGCCGCCGGGTCCGAAGGCATGCCGGCCGTGCCCGGGGCGATGTCCGCTCATCTCCTGCTCCTCGAGCGCGCCGGTGAGCTGCACGCGGTACCGGGGGAGTCGACGGTCCGGGTGCCCCGGGCCGCCCTCGACGGGGCGCGCCGTCTGGCCGAGGTCTCCTGGGAACCGTCGGCCGAGACGCTTCTGGCCTCGGGCGAGAATGCCCGCAGTGTCCTCGCTTCTCTGCGCCACCGGGCGGCGATGGGCACGGGGGCGGAGTTACTCGGGGTGGCCGACCGGCTGATCACGATGACGGCGGCCTACGCCGTCGACCGGATCCAGTTCGGTGTGCCCATCGGCTCCTTCCAGGCCGTGAAACACCATCTGGCCAACGCTCTCATCCGGCTCGAGTTCGCCCGGCCCGCCGTCTACTTCGCCGCCTGGTCCCTCGACAACGCCGACCCGAACGCCGGTGGCCACGCGTCGATGGCCAAGGCCCTCGCCTCGGAGGCCGCCACCGGCGCCGCCCGGATGGCACTGCAGGTCCACGGGGCCATCGGCTNNTGGGAGCACGACATCCACCTCTGGATGAAGCGGGCCTGGTCCCTGGCCGGCGCCTGGGGTGACGCTCGCTTCCACCGGGCCCGGGTCCTCGAGCACCTGCTTGATCAGGGTGACCCCGTCGATCAAGGGGACCCCGCATGACGTCCATCGTGGAGACGTATCTCGACCGGATGGTGGCCCATGACTTCGACGCCATGGCGCAGTGCCTGGCCGAAGACGTCGTCCGTGTCGGGCCCTACGGCGATACCTATACGCCGAGGGACACCTACGTGGCCATGCTGGCCAAGCTCATGCCGAGCCTCCCCGGTTATTCGATGGAGATCAGCCGGGTGATCGTGAAGGACAGCCTGGTGGTGGTGGAGCTGACCGAGGTGGTCGAGATCGGGGGCGCCCCCCTAGTGACACCCGAGGCCCTCGTCTTCGAGTTGAACGACGACGGTCTCATCGCCCACATCTCCATCTATATCCAGACACTGCCGAAGACACCGCCCGCTGTCTGACGGGAACTTGCGCCCGATCAGGCATGTTCGTCCGGGTGGCTTCGTGCCGATCCGGGAGGTCTCCNNACAAGAAATCTAAAGCACGCCCCCATGTCCGTCAGACGGCAGATCATGTCCACCGAACCGGCGGTGTACGGGCAGGGCCAAGAGGCCAGCCGTGTCGTGCTCAGGACTGGACCGCGGCGATCATCGCCATGACAGCAGGATTCGCTTTCACAGGGACCAGACGGGATGTGGGGTGCTCGCTGACCCACACTCGGAAGAGCTCGTCGGCGAAGCCCTGCCCGATCTGGTCGATGCCGGTGAAGTCCAGCTCGACGACCTCGAAGCCCTCAAGGCGCGCTCCGATCAGCTTGGCCTCCGTGCGCGACACGAAGTCGCCCTCACGGAATAGTGCGACGTGAATCGTGGTCTTGTTGAAGCGACTGGACACCGGGTCGGATAGCCCGGCATAGACGTCCTTGGGGGTAATCGGGGTGTCGCGTCCGATCTCGCAGCGCACCAGCGTGCCGGTCCGCGGCTTGTCCAACCAGCCGATTGCGAAGTCGTCGATCTCGTTGTTGACGGTCCAAACGAGCTGGTTCGNNGAAATGGCGAAGTGGCCGACCATCCGGGAGGTGAAGTAGATGCCCAGACCGCTGTGGTGGGCTGGGTCCGTCGTCTGCTTCCCCTTGGAGAGCTCGCCAACCGCCTGGAAGTCATCGGCGAGCCCCCGGGACTGGCGGATCGAGGCGAAGGCACCCACGCCATCGTCCTCGATCTCGAAGGCGACCTGCTCATGCCCCAAGAACCACCGAACATCGACAGTGCTCCCCCTCGAGTGGTCGATGGCGTTGTTGACCATCTCCGTGAAGGCGAAGTTCAGGATCTGCACGAGGTTCGGGGTGTCCAAGATGTCCGGGTCAATCTGCCGGAGAGCGCTGCGCTCGTTGCCCCAGACCTCGTTCTCGCTCAGGCCCTCGAGTGCGTACGAGCTGGAGTGCTGGGCCTTGTGCCGGTAGCGGCTTGAGCGGCGAGCACCTTCTGCGATGAGCAGCCCGCTCTCGACCATCCTTCTGAGGTGGTAGTGGGCCGCCTGGCGCGTGACGCCGGCGGCGGCGGCCACCTCAGAGGAGGTGATGTAGGTCCGGGCAGCGAAGAGTCGCGCTATGACCTCCGGAACACTCTCGGTCTTGTTCATCGATGGATGCCTCTTGACACATGGGGGCAGGAGTTGCCGATCTGTGCTTTACCTTTTGACTCAACACGCCAGACAGTACCATTTTGAGTAAAAATGTCAAGCATATTATGAGGGCTCGGCGATTTGAGTAAAAATGTCAACACCCGGGCACGAACGGCCAGCGCTCAGAAGGTCGCCTTGTCCGCTCAGCGATCGAAGACGACTGGCTACTGATCCTCGACCTGGACCGACTTCCCGTCGCGCCAGGAGCGCAGCACGAGGAAGCGGCCCTTCAGCGCGCCGTGGTCCCAGTGGCCGAAGCCCATCGTCGTCCCTTCCATCCCCGTGGCCGCCGGGATCCGCTTGATCCGCTCCAGGCCTGCCTTTAGGCCGGTCCGGGTCAGGTGGGCCGAGCGGGCCACGCCTTCGGCCAGGAGCCGGCCAATGTCGTAGGCGGCCACCCCGACCGGACCGCGGGCCGTCTTCGGGGCGAGCGTAGCCAGACGGGCGCGCGCCGAGTTCTCGTCGGAGACGCCGTCGACGTAGACCCAACCCTCCCAACCGGCCCGCCAGTCGCGGCGGGTGTAGCCGAACATGAGAGACGAGTTGGCCACGATCGGAAGCAGCCACCGTTCATCCTCCACGGCCAGGGCCACGGCCCGGGCGGCCACACCGAGCCCGAGGTAGACGAGGCTCTCGGGATCGCCGGCCCGGAGCCGCCGGATGGTGGGGGAGACATCTTCGGCCAGGGGCGCGATGGCGGCGCTGCCGGTGA
>PKWD01000310.1:217-6161 GCA_003131945.1 Acidimicrobiaceae bacterium | reverse complement strand
GCGTCGCGCAGGCCGTCGCCGACGAGGTTGAACGAGAGCACGGTCACGGCGATGGCGATGCCCGGAGGGAACAGACCCCAGGGGGAACTCAGGATGAAGGCGAAGGCGGACTGGAGCATGGTGCCCCAACTGGCGTTCGGGGGTTGGACGCCGAGGCCGAGGAAACTGAGGCCGGCCTCGGCCAGCAGCGCGTAGCCGAAGCTGACGGCCACCTGCACGATCAGGGGCGCCAGCATCCGGAACTGGCTGATGCCCACGGAACGCGACGCTTCTATATAGGCCTCGCCGCTGACCGCCAGCGTCTGGCCCCGCACGATGCGGGTGAGGCCGGGCACGAATCCGACGGCGATGGCGATGGACGTGTGGAACACGCTCGGCCCGAGCAGGGCGGCCACGGCCAGGGCGAGACCGAGTACGGGCACGGTGAACATGGCGTCCATCACGCGCATGATCACGCTGTCCACGATGCCGCCGATGTATCCGGCCAACAGCCCGAGAGGCAGGGCGACGGCGATGGCCAGCACGACGGCGCCCAGGCAGACCTGCATCGAGACCCTGGTTCCCTGGATGAGCCGGCTCAGGATGTCGCGGCCCAGGTCGTCGGTGCCCAGCCAGTGGGCGACCGACGGCCCCTGGTTGCGCTGGCTCAGGTGCAGGGTCACCGGGTTCTGGGGCCAGATCCAGGGGGCGAAGACAGCTGTCGCCACCACCACGGTGATGACGACGAGCCCGGCCATGGCGATGCGNNGTCGCCACAGCGTGACGGAGTCGACGGGGGCCAGGGCGTCGCCCGGTGAGGCCGGGTCGGTGCGGGCCATGGGGCCCGACGGGGGCTCGGTCACCCGAAGCGCACCTTGGGATTGATGACGCCGTAGAGGACGTCGACGATCAGGTTCATGAGGACGAAGGTGAGGGCGTAGACGAGGGTGACGCCCTGGATGACGGGGAGGTCCTTGGCGTTGAGGGCCTGGAAGAAGTACTGGCCGAGGCCGGGCATGGCGAAGATGTTCTCCAGGATGATCGTCCCCCCCAACAGGTAGGCGAACTGGAGGCCGACCAGGGTCAGGGGGACCATGGCGGCGTTCTTCATGGCGTGCTTCAGGATGATCGACCGGCGCTTCACCCCCTTGGCTTCGGCCGTGCGGATGTAGTCCTGGTCGAGCACGTCGATGATCGAGCTGCGCAACTGCCGGGCCAGGGTGGCCCCCCCGCTCAGGCCCAGGGCGATCCACGGCAGGTACATGTGGGTGGCCCACGCCACCGGATCGCTCAGTCCGACGTAGCCGATGGACGGGAGCACGTGGAGCTTCACGGCGAAGACGACCACGAGGACCATGGCCAGCCAGAAGTCGGGGATGGCGATGGCGGCGCTCGAGCCGACGGTGGTGGCGCGGTCGGTGAGACGGCCCTGCCGGGTGCCGGCCAGCAGGCCGGCGGGGATGCCGATGAGCAGTGTCACCACCAACCCCCCGACGGCCATCGACAGGGTCACGGGGAACCGCACCTTGAGCTGGCTGGCCACCGAGCTGTTGGCCACCAGGGAGATGCCCAGGTTGCCGTGGAGGGCGTGGTCCAGCCAGGTCCAGTACTGGGCCACCAGGGGCCGGTCCAGCCCCAGCTGGTGGCGGATCTTCACCACCTCGGAGGCGGGGGCGTTCAGGCCGGCCAGGGCCCGGGCGGGGTCACCGGGGATGATGACCGACAGCCCGAAGATCAGGATCGAGATGAGCAGCAGGATCGGTGGGAGGACGAGCAGCCGCCGGCCGATGTATGCCGCCATTGGCCGGCGTCGCTCAGCCCGTGACCGAGGTGATGCCCGTCAGGTCGGGCGGGTTGCAGATGTCGGTCTGGGCGTGGACCACGCCGTGGACCCTGGACTTGGAGTAGGCCATGAACTGGGGGGCGAAGGCGATGGGCGCATCGAGGGCGTTCTGCATGACGTAGTCGTCGGCCTGCTTGGTGAGCGCCCACGTCTGCGCTGTGGCGCCGTCGGCGAAGGCGTCGAGCAGGAGGGTGGTGAGGGTCTGGTTCTCGGCGTCGTTGTAGATGGCGACGAACTGGAACTTGCCGAAGTTGTCGTAGAGCTGATCGGGCGGGTAGGCATCGCCGAGGTGCTCGGCGGCGAAGGCGTTGCCGGTGCGGGAGATGTAGTAGTCGGCCTCGACGTTGGAACCGAGCACCCGGCTGATGGCCACCTTGAAGCCGACGGCGGTGAGCTCCGACTGGAGGATCGATCCCTGCTCCTCCATGGCGGTGATGTTCCCGCCGGGGATCACCATGAGGATGGACGGGCTGTGGCCCGGTCCGTCACCGGCCTGGGCCAGCAGCTGCTTGGCCTTGGCCGGGTCGTAGGGGTAAAGACCGGCGATGGACGGGTCGTAGCCGGGGGAGTTCTTGGGGAAGGTCTGGGTGGCCACCTCACCCTGGCCGGCGTTCACGACCTGATTGACCTTGGCCCGGTCGATGGCGTACTCGACGGCCTGCCTGACGAGCACGTTGTCGAACGGTGCCGTCAACCGGAACTGGAACTCGAGGTAGGCCGTTGACTGGGCCACGGCGACCCCGTAGGTGGGGGTATGGATCACCGGGTCGTAGGATTCGGCCTCGACGGGGACCATGTCCACGGCGTTGGACTCGAGGGCGGTCACGCCCGGGGGGCCGACACCGACCTCGATGAAGTCGATCCCCTTCAGGTGGTACGCGCTCTTGTCCCAGTAGTCCGGGTTGGCCTTCAGGACGAGCTCGGATCCCGACCGGTAGGAGACGAAGGTGAAGGGCCCGGCGCCCACCGGAGCGGAGTTGGCCTTGTTCAGGTCCTTGGGCGCCGGGATCTCGCCTTCGCGGCTGGTCAGCCCGTACAGAAGCTCGATGCCGGTGTTGTTGGCGTAGGTGATCCGGACCGTGAGCGGATTCACTACGGTGACGGCGTTGATATTGGCCAGTTCGTCGAGTGTCGTGTTCTTCTTGTTGTGAAGCAGCCCGAGCTTCACGGCGTTGGCGTTGAAGGCCTCACCGTCGGAGAACTTCACTCCCGGGCGCAGATGGAGGGTGATGATGTCGCCCTGTATCGACCAGCTGGTGGCCAGGCCCGGATCCAGGCTTCCTCCGGCACTCAGGTGGATCAGGGTGTCGTAGATGGGGGCGGTGACGATGGAGTCGCAGTTGCCCGAGCTCTTGGCCGGGTCGAAGGTGTTCGTGAACTGCGAAGAGAAGTCATAACCGACGCGCAGGTTCCCGGCGGTACCTCCGCCGCCCCCGCCGCTGCATGCGGCCAGGGTCAAGCTGAGAACCACAAGCAAGCCGATCCACGGCGTCACATTGCGTGAGCTCATCGCCTTGCACCCCCTCCCGGTGCCGGCCACCCCCGAAAAACGCTTGGCCGAAGTATGACACTCCCGTCAGGCCGAGGCGCTGCTTTTGTGGGGCGGACCAACGACGAATCCGGGCATCACCCCGTTCCCGCCAGGTTTTGCCGGTGGGGCCCTGAGACGAACGGCGTTTTTCGCCACCCACGGGTCTGAGTCTCGCCAGCCGGCGCACATCACTGCGAATGGTCACGCCACTCTCGATGGCCGAAGACTCGTCGATTCCTCCAGCCAGGCAGACCGACGATGCCCCTTCTCGTCGACCCCCCGTTGTCGCGGTCAGGGACTGCTGAGTACGTGCTCGGGCCCACCGGCGTTACGACGGTGGCGGAGTGAGCGTGGCCAGGATCTCGGCGGCGATTTGCTGCGCCGGAGGCAGGCCAGGCATGTCCACCAGGAGTTCGGGATCCCGTCCTTCGGTGATCGAGCTCCACCGCTGAGCGGCAATTTCGACGAACTCGGGGTGAGGGAATATCCAGAAGCGCCCGGCGGTGACGGCATCGGCGACCATGTCGGCCACGGCGGCCGGTGTTGTTCCTTCGTCGATGGCGCGACGCACGTGGGCCCCCACCACGTCTGAACCCATTGCCGGTGCGGGAGCGTCACCGAGAGCCTTCGGCCAATTCCGGTCGGCGTCCATGAGATTCGTCCGAACCCATCCCGGACACAGAACGCTCACGCCGATCGGAAGGCCCATCTGCTTCAACGTCGTGTACAGGTCTTCGGTGAGGGCCACGACAGCGTGCTTGCCGGCGTCATAGCTGGGCCCGAATCCGGGGTAGAGACCGGCGATAGAGGCCGTGTTCACGATGTGTCCTTCTCCCTGACCTATCAGCGTGGGGAGAAAGGCCCGCACCCCGTGGACCACCCCCCACAGGTTGACGCCCAGGACCCATTGCCAGGCGGAGAGCGGTCCGAACCAGGGATCACCCATCGAGACCACGCCGGCGTTGTTGCACACCACGTGCACCGACCCGAAACGCTCCAGCGTGGCGGCGGCGAGAGCTTGCACCGCCGCCTCGTCGCTCACATCGGTCGGCACCGCCAGAGTGTCGACTCCGAGCGACCCGATCCGTTCTGCCGCCGCCGCCAGACCGGATTCGTTCACATCGGCGAGAACGACGTTCAATCCACTACGGGCGAATCGTTCCGCCAGTGACAAGCCGATCCCACTGGCGGCGCCCGTCACCACCGCCACCTTGTCCGCCATCAGATCCACGGTCCAACCCCTTTCGCATCGCCCAACCCCGAGGGGAACGGTACGAAGCTATCGACCCCAGGGCAACCGTGACGGGTCAGAGCACTTTTGGATCTCGAACAAGCCGTCGATCGACGACTGTAGCGAAATGGCAGCCCTGCCTCTATTCCGGCAGGGCCCATCGGCGAAAGATCTGGTGACAGTGACGCGCAAGTCCCCGGACCGTTTCCGGGGATTCGCAGACTGGGGTTGGTTGGACAATGGGATTCGACATCGTGGCCGTCCGCACGGCCGAGAGCGACGACGGCTGCATGTACCCGGTGGTCGTCGGACGCGGCCGGGCCATCGAAATGGAAGAGATCGATGGCGGCGACATCAGGACCTTCAGTGCCACGGCGCTGGCGGTGGGGGAGGTGTCGGAAATTCCAGGGGCCGTGCGCCGTCCAGCTTGGGACCGCCGACCTCACCGCGGCGACGCCGCCCAATGTCCGGAGGGGGATTTCGCAAACGCGCCGAGGAGCAGCTTCGCCTGATCCTCGGTGAGGTATCGGCCGTCACCGAGCGCCTGATGGCCCTCGACCTGACGTTTCCCCGGGTCGTCGATTCCCTGCACGTCGCCCAGGAGATCGTGCATCGCGCCGCGCGCTTTCGCCTCGAGCACACGAATGTCTCCGACACCGATGTCGATGCGCTGCAGGCGCTGACGGGCGCCGAACGACTCGTACCGGAGGCGAAGTGTTTCGCCATGTACACGATGCCCTCCTACCGAAGTGCGCGTCCGGACAGGCAATGGACGACGACGTCGACATCCGGGGTGGGTTGATATCAGCCGGGTGCCGTGAGGGGCGTGAGCGGCGGGGTGGGAACCGAGATGGCCGGGTGTTCGGCGCCACCATCGATCTCGAAGACCTTTCCGGTGACCCATGACGACGCATCCGAGACGAGATAGAGGACGGCGCAGGCGATGTCCTCGGGCTCCCCGGGGCGCCCCATGGGGGTGCCGGCCAGGTACTGCCGGCGCAGATCGTCGTCGGTGAGCACGACATCGAGAGACCGGGTGGCCACGCCACCGACGTCGATGGCGTTCACCCGTACCCGGGGTGCCAGTTCGGGGGCGAAGTTCCTCGTCATCCGGTCGAGAGCGGCCTTGACCGCGCCGTAGGCCACGAAGCTGGTCTGCGTCATGCTGGCCGAGCGCGACGAGATGTTGACCACGGCGCCGCCTCCGACCGTGTCGACCATGTGCCGGGCGCAAAGTTTCGTGAGGGTGAAGGCGGCGGTCACGTTGAAGCGAAAGGCGCGCTCCAGAAAACCCTCACTGGTGTCCATGGCGGCACGAGGCATGGCTCCTCCTGCGTTGTTGACGAGGATGTCGAGGCGG
>PKWD01000310.1:0-169 GCA_003131945.1 Acidimicrobiaceae bacterium | reverse complement strand
GGCGCCGGTGACGATGGCGACCCTGTCGACGACCTTGAATCGGTCGAGGATCACCGGCGGCTGCGGTGTCGGCTGAGGGTGGCACGGCCGGCCACGGGCGGTAGGTCGAGGTAGGTGAGGAGTCCGGGATCGGCGTCGCAGACATAAGGGATGGCGTTGACGCAGTGCA
>PKWD01000249.1:6951-10693 GCA_003131945.1 Acidimicrobiaceae bacterium | reverse complement strand
TGAGGCTGAGGGTACCCTCCGCCTTAGCCGCGGCGACGAGGGCGCTCATGCCCCCGCACGCGCTGATATTGACGGCCGTCGCCCAGCATGAAGCTGACGATGCGGCGCTGGCGGTAGTGACGGTGCCTGTCGCGTCCACGACAGACAGGAGCGTGGTGAGGGCGGCTCCGGCGGCTATAGAGCGGCGCCATTGGGCTCCCGACTTTCTAAGCATCAGGCCTCCTGTGGTCCTCGATCGGGCCCGTTGGCCCGTTGATGTCTCTGGCCGTGACGATACCAAAGGATCGACGGCCCAAGGCCACGCGCGGTGTACGCCAACCCACGTGAGGATGAACCTTTGGTAAACGAGCCAACCGACCGGTGGCGAGCTCTGGCCCTGCCCGGGGGCACCGGGGCCGCTCGGCCTGGGCGCAGGAGCTCAGTAATACCAGGGGAAGGGCGACCAGTCGGGGGGCCGGCGCTCGAGGAAGGCTTCCCGCCCTTCTGCCGCTTCGTCGGTCATGTACGCCAACCGGGTCGCCTCGCCCGCGAACAACTGCNNATTCACCATCCCCATGCGGTGGGCCTCCTCCGCGTCGTAGGTCCGGCCCAAGAAAAAGACCTCTCGGGCACGCTTCTGGCCCACCTGGCGCGCCAGGTACGCCGAGCCGAAGCCCCCGTCGAAGCTCGCCACGTCGGCGTCGGTCTGGCGAAAACGTGCGTGTTCGGCGCTGGCGAGTGAGAGGTCGCAGACAACATGCAGGCTGTGCCCGCCACCGGCCGCCCATCCGGGCACTACGGCGATCACGACCTTCGGCATGAACCGGATGAGCTGTTGGACCTGGAGTATGTGGATACGGCCGAGCCTCGCCCGCTCAGAAGGCCCGGCCGCACCTGGCACAGGAGCGCCCGCTCCGCTAGTTTCGTACTCGTACCCGCACTTTCCCCTTACGCGCTGGTCACCTCCCGAACTGAAGGCCCACCCGCCGTCATTGGGCGACGGCCCATTGCCGGTCAGGAGTACGCAGCCGACGTCCGGGGACTGGCGGGCGTGGTCGAGCGCCAGGTAGAGCTCGTCGACGGTCCGGGGGCGAAAGGCGTTGCGCACCTCGGGCCGGCAGATCGTGATCTTGGCTATGCCCTCGCCGGTCTCGTAGCGGATGTCCCCGTAGTCGCCGGCGCTCGTCCAGGCCGGGATTCGAGCCGCGCTCACCGACCGAGGACTCCGAGAGTGATCACTCGCATCATGGCCGGTACCGTAGCGGGCGTGCGCCACCTCGTCGCCCTCGCCGCCGTGGGCGGCTCCACTTTCCCGGGCCGCCTGGAACGGGCCTGGGACGACGGCGACGCCGTGCTCCCGGTCGACCCCCGGCTCCCCGCTCCCGCCGTCGACCGCCTTTTCACCGATCTCGCCCCCTCTGTGTTCGTCGACGCCGAAGGAGAGCGCCATCCCTTGAGCGGCGGACGCCCGGTCGAGAGGGGCGACGCTCTGGTGGTGGCCACCAGCGGTTCGACCGGTGAGCCGAAGGGGGTCGTGCTCACCCATGACGCCGTCGGTGCCTCGGCGGTGGCCACCTCGGCCCGGCTCGGGGTCGACCCCGGTACCGACCGTTGGCTGGCGTGCCTGCCCCTGGCCCACGTTGGCGGCCTGGGCGTGGTCACCCGGGCCCTCGCCACCGGCGCCGGCCTGACCGTCCACGACGGTTTCGACGCCACCGCCGTGGAGAACGAGGCGCGCCATGGCGGTGCGACGCTCGTCTCCCTCGTGGCCACGGCGCTGCGGCGGATCGACCCCTCTCTGTTCCGCACCGTCGTGCTCGGTGGGAGCCGGCCACCGCACGGTGGCGCCGGTGGCAATGTGGTCACCACCTATGGCATGACCGAGACGGGCAGCGGTGTGGTCTACGACGGCGTGCCGCTCGACGGTGTCGAGGTGCGGATCGTGGACGGCGAGGTCCAGGTGCGCGGGCCCATGCTTCTGCGTTGCTATCGCGACGACCACGATCCCAAAACGGTCGGGGGCTGGTTGGCCACCGGCGACCTCGGCGCCTTGGCGGCCGAGGGTCGCCTGACGGTCCTCGGGCGCCGGGCCGAGATGATCATCACCGGCGGCGAGAACGTGTGGCCCCGGGCCGTCGAGGACGTGCTCGGCGCTCACCCCGACGTGGCCGACGTGGCCGTGGCCGGGCGGCCGGACCCAGAATGGGGCCAGCAGGTGGCGGCGTGGGTGGTAGCCGTCGACTCCTCGCACCCGCCGACGCTCTCGACGCTGCGGGCCTTCGCCGCCGAGCAACTCCCGTCGTACGCCGTCCCCCGTCAGTTGACCCTGGTTGCCGCCGTGCCGCGTACCGCTCTCGGAAAGCTCGCCCGCCACCGCCTGCCGGGCTACACCGAGTAGCGCTCGAGCAGAGCCGGGTCGGGCACGACGGGGCGGACCTCCAGCATCCCGTGGCGCGGGATCAAGGGCTCCGTTGTCACGTCGGCCCCGAGCAGAGTCGCGGTGGCCAGTCCGCAGGCGAACGGAAGCTCGGGCAACGCGGCGGCCAACGCCAGGCCGGCGGCCAGTCCGACCGAGGTCTCGATCATCGACGTCACGATGGCCGGGATGGCGGCCGTCTCGACGATGGCCAGCGCCGCCCTCACTCCGCCCAGAGGCTGGACCTTGACCACCAACACGTCGGCGGCGTCCAGACTGACGAGACGCAGGGCGTCGTCCCGGTCGCGCACGGCCTCATCGGCCGCCAGCGGTATGTCGACGAGGCGACGGAGCCGGGCCAGGTCTTCCAGCGACGCCACCGGCTGCTCGGCCAGCTCCAGGTCGTAGCGGGCCAGGGCCCGCAGGCGCCGGCACGCCGTGTCCAGATCCCATGCGCCGTTGGCGTCGACCCGTATCTTCACGCCGGGGCCCACCGCGTTGCGGACCTCGGAGACGCGGCCCAGGTCGTCACCGACACCCACCTTCACCTTCACGCACACAAAGCCCTGTCGAGTCGCTTCGAGGGCGACATGGGCCGCCTCCGGTGGGGACAGCGGCGCGATGACGGCATTGACAGGCACCGAACGGCGCACCGGGCGCGGCCATCCCTCTTCGGCCGCCTCCTCGGCGGCGCGCCGCGACTGCGCCGGATCGCAGGCGAAGCCCGGAAGCGGCGACGACTCACCGAATCCAGCAGCGCCACCGACGATGGTGACGTCGCGGTAGGTCAAGCCCGACCACGGCCGCCGCAACGGCATCCGGACCTGCCAGCGGCGCAGAGGCGCCGACCCTCGTGCGGCCATGGGCCGTGACGGTAGTGGGCGGACCTGAGCCCTCGGCCGCTCGGTGCGGGCGTGCGCGCTACGACCCGCCCATCTGGAGGCCCGGGGCCCGGGAGTGGAAGATCTGGGCGTTCACGGCGGCGCCGATGTCGGCCGGGTCCCAGCGCGCCGGCCCCTTCTTGGGCTCGATCGTCGTTCCGAGGGACCAGGGCTCGTAGTGGGTGATGCGGTGGCCGACGGCCCGGAAGATCTGACCGGTGACATGCAGGGCTTCGTCGGAGGCCAGCCAGGCCACCATGGGGGCCGAATTCCGGGGGTTCATGCCGTTGTACTCGCCCTCGTCGTCGGCGCCGGGCTCGATGATCTCGGCGTTCTTCATGAGGGTGCCGGTGATCCGGGTCATGCCGCCGGGGGCAACGGCGTTGGCCCGCACCCCGTAACGGGAGAGCTCGAGGCTCGAGATCACGGTGAGAGCGGCGATGCCGGCCTTGGCCGCGCCGTAGTT
>PKWD01000249.1:0-6863 GCA_003131945.1 Acidimicrobiaceae bacterium | reverse complement strand
CGAGGATGTCGAGGCGGCCGAAGTCGTCGACGGCCTGTTGGACGAGGGCCTTGGCCCCGGCCCAGTCGGCCACGTCGGCGTAGTTGGCCGAGGCATGGCCGCCGTTCTTGCGGATGATCTCGGCCACCTCTTCGGCCGGGGCCTTGTCCTCGCCCCCGCCGTGGACCGAGCCGCCGACGTCGTTGACCACGACNNCGATCGCCACCTTGCCGTCGAGAATTCCCATCGTCGTGCCGTCTCCTTGTGTGCTCAGTGCGGTGTGCTCAGACCGGTGTGCTCAGTGCAGTGTGCTCAGTCGCGGTGTCGGGCCGCGTCAGCCCAGACACCTTCTTCGGTGTTACTCGTGAACCGTGTCGCTCGAGACCGGGTCGCCGGGGCGGACTCCGCCGGCTGTGATCGAGCCGGACCGTGACTCGGCCGGGGGCTGTCCCTAGCCCAGGCGGTAGAGCTCGCGGGCGTTGTCGCAGCACATGCGCTGACGCTCGTTGTCGGGCACACCGCCCATGGACTCCTCCACGATGCGACGGGAGTAGGGCCAGTCGTGGCGGTGGTGGGGATAGTCGGTGGACCACATGAGGTTGTCGACGCCGATCCAGTGGCGGGTGGCCACGGCGAAGGGCTCGCGGATGAAGGTGACCTTCCAGTTGCGGCGGAAGTACTCAGACGGGGTCATCTTGAGGGTCGTCTTCGTCCAGGTCCGGTTGCGCCAGTAGTGGTCGTCCATGTGCTCGAGGAAGTGGGGCACCCAGCCGGCCCCGCATTCGACGGCCACGCACTGGAGGTTCGGGAAACGGTCGTAGATACCGGAGTAGATGAACTTCGACATGAAGCCCGAGGCATCGCCGACGGCGCCGCCCATCTCGGCCAGGCCGATCTCGCGGCCGGCGGAGGCGGCCGCTTTCTGGAACGATCCCGCCGTGCGCTTGCCGGCCTGGCGCAGACCGGAGTGGATGTGGACGGGCATCTGTTCCTCTTCGGCCACCTCCCAGAAGGCGTCGTCCTCGGAGGAGAGCTCGGAGTTGCCCGAGGGGTAGGCCGAGATGATGACGCCCTTGTAGCCGGTGGCCTTGGCGTCGCGGAGCCACTTGACCGAGGTCTGGATGTCGACGCCGGGCATCTGGGCCAGACCGATCAGGCGTTCGGGGGAGGCGGCCATGAACTCGTCGTGCATCCAGGTGTTGTAGGCCTCGAGGCCGGCGAGGTGGTAGTCGTCGTCGTCCTGGGCCATGAAGGCACCCATGGTGCGCTGGGAGGGGAAGAGGACCTCGGCGTCGACACCGTCGAAGTCCTGCTCGTCGACGCGGGCCTTGCCCTGGAAGGAGCCTTTCAGGATGGAGTCGTAGGTCGAGCCGAACCACTCGAGGTCCTCGTAGCGCTTGCCGAATTGGCCGGCGTTGGTGACGAGGCCGAGGGGCATGGGCGGGGTGCCGGGGACGAGCTCCCAGGCGTCACCGCCCTTGGCGTCCTTCACGAGCTTGGGCGCCCGGTCGTGGAACTTCTTCGGCAGGTACTTGGTCCACATGTCGGGGGGTTCAACCACATGGCCGTCCGCCGAGATGAGCCGGTACTGGCGAGTCATACGTCCTCCCTGTCGCCCCCGTAGGGCAGGCGCCGGAAAGCCCCAGAGGCCTCCGGAGTTCTCTGACTTTCGTGTCAGCTTACTGTGTGCCCCGGAGCCGGGAAAGCCGACACGGTTAGCCCTAAAACCCTTTGAACTCGGGGGGCCGGCGCTCGGCGAAGGAGCGGAGGCCCTCGCCGCAGTCGACGGTGCCGGTGATCAGTTCCTGGGCCCAGGCCTCGTCGTCGAAGGCCGTCTGGCGGTCGGAGTCGAACGAGCGGTTCAAGAGCCACTTGGCCATACCCAGGGCCTTGGTCGGCCCGGTGGCCAGGCGGCCGGCCAGCTCGGCGGCGGTCTGCTCGAGCTGGTCGAGGGGGACGACCCGGTTGACGAGGCCGAGGCCCAACGCGTCGGGGGCCGAGAGGTCGTCGCCGAAGAAGATCAGCTCCTTGGCTTTCTGGAGGCCGATGAGACGGGGCAGGAGATAGGCGCCTCCCCCGTCGGGGGAGATGCCCCGGCGGACGAAGACCTCGATGAAGCGGGCCTCCTCGGCCGCCACCACCAGATCGCAGGCGAAGGCCAGGTGGGCGCCGATGCCGGCGGCGGTCCCGTTCACGGCGGCGATGACGGGCTTCTCGCAGTCGAGGACGGCGGCGATCAGGCGCTGGGCCCCGCGACGGATCATCCGGGCGGCCTCGCCCATGACCCGGTCGGGCGCGCCTTCGGGTCGGGCCGCCGCGGCCCGGCGGCCGCCGGCGCGCAGGTCGGCGCCGGTGCAGAAGCCCTTGCCGGTGGCGGTGAGCACCACGCAGCGGACGTCGAGGGAGGCCGAGGCGTCCTCCAGGAGGTCGATGACCCGGTTGCGCTGGTCGGGGGTGATGGCGTTGCGGACCTCGGGACGGTTGAGGGTGATCCAGGCCACCTGGTTGTCCACGCGGTGCTGTACCTGATCCTCGAGGGGCTGGTCCGGCTGGTCCGACACGTGGTGTTCCTCCTGCTGTGCGCGCTGCTGGGCGCGGGCCCGACGGCCGGGCCTGCGTCGCTAAGCATGACACGGACGTCACCCTTGTGATCGGGCGTACTAATGTCCCCGTCCATGCAGATGTCGGTGGTGGACTACCTCGTTCTCGGCGACTCTCCGCACCTCGAGGCCAACGCGTGCACGTCGTGCGGGGCGCTCTTCTTCGACCGGCGCAACGCCTGTGCGAAGTGCGGGAAGCTCGACTTCGAGCGCAGGCCGCTGGCCACCAGCGGAGTGGTGCGTTCGTACACGATCATCCACCGGGCGGCCCCGAACGTGCCGGTGCCCTACGTCTCCTCGGTGATCGAGCTCGACGGAGGGGGCGTCGTGAAGGGGAACCTCATCGACGCCGGGTCCGACCCGGAGAAGATCGAGCTCGGCATGAAGGTGAAACTCACCACCTTCGGCTGCGGGGTCGACGAGGAGGGCACCGAGGCGGTGGCCTTCGGCTTCGTCCCGGCCTGACCGGGCCGCTTCGAGTTTCTTCGACATGTGTGACGTCACGGCCCCTCCGGGGTGCCGCGGCTCAGGCAAGGAGGTTGGTGATGGCAGACAACATTTGGATCATCGGAGCCACGATGACCAAGTTCGGGCGCTACCCGGACAAGGACAGCGTCGACCTGGCCAGTGAGACGGCTCTCGGGGCCCTGGCCGACGCCGGGGCCACCATCGGTGACATGCAGATGCTGGCCGTCGGCTGCCTACTCGAGGCGTCGAACATGCTGGGCCAGCACCTGCAGAAGCAGATCGGACAGACCGGGATCCCGGTGTTCAACGTGGCCAACGCCTGTGCCACGGGGGCCACGGCGGTGCGGACGGCCATGCTCTCCATCAAGGCCGGTGAAGCCGACATGGCCCTGGCCGTCGGGGTGGAGCAGATGGGGAAGATGGGACTCCTCGGCCCGGCCGGCCGGGAGCGGGCCAAGCCCACGGGCTTCGAGCGGTCGGGCCGCTACGGGACGGTGATGCCGGTGGAGGGCGTGCTCGGCACCCAGCTCATGCCGGGGGTGTTCGCCCAGGCCGGGATGGAGTACGCCTCGCACCACGACGGGGTCGGGTTCGAGCAGTTCGCCAAGGTGGCCGAGAAAAACCACGCCCATTCCACCTTGAACCCGTTGGCCCAGTACCAGAAGGCCTTCAGTCTGGAAGAGGTGATGGGCTCGGCCATGGTGGCCTACCCGAACACCCTTCTCATGTGCTGCCCGACCGGTGACGGATCGGCCGCCGTGGTGCTGTGCTCGGACGCCAAGCTGAAGACCCTCGACCCCGACGTGCGGCGCCGGGCCGTGAAGATCTCGGCCTCGGTGCTCACCTCCGATCCCTATGTCGAGTCCGACACGGCCCAGCCCGACGTGTCCACCCTGACCAAGAACGCGGCCAAGACAGCCTACGAGCAGGCCGGCCTGGGCCCGCAGGACCTCGACCTGGTGGAGCTGCACGACTGCTTCGCCACGGCCGAGCTCATCCACTACGAGAACCTGTCGCTCTGCGAGCCGGGCGGGGCCGGCGACTTCATCGACCGCCGGGGCCCCTGGCGCGACGGCCAGACCCCGGTGAACGTGTCGGGCGGGCTCATCTCCAAGGGCCACCCCATTGGGGCCACCGGCGTGGCCAACCTCTACGAGGTGGCCACCCACCTGCGGGGCGAGGCGGGCGACCGCCAGATCGAGGGGGCCAAGGTGGGCCTCACCCACGTCATCGGGCTGGGTTCGGCCTGCGCCGTCCACATCCTCGAGAAGGCCGCCTCCTGAGGTAGTGGGCGAGACNNGCGGCCCGCGCGGCGGCATGATCCTCTCCGACCTCGGCGCCGAGGTCATCAAGGTCGAACCCCCTGGCGGTGACCCCTTGCGGGCGGTAGCGCCCCTCGGGCCCGACGGACGGTCACTACGGGCCACGGTCTGGAGCGCGGGAAAGACCCTGGTCACCCTCGACGCGGCCGACGACCCCCGCCTGGCCGAGATGCTGGCGGGGGCCGACGTCGTCATCGCCACCCCGGGCTGGCCCGGCGCCCTCGTCGTCGATCCGTCGGCCGCCCCCGGGGCCGTGTGGGTCAACGTCACCGCCTTCGGTACCGGCGGCCCGCGCTCGGCCTGGAAGGCCGGTGACCTCGGGGTCATGGCCTCGACGGGGAACATGTACTGCACCGGTGATCCGGACCGGGCCCCGGTGCGCTGCAGCGAGCCGACGGCGTGGGCCCATGTCGGTCCCGAGGCGGCCATGGCGGCGCTGACCGGACTGGCCTCGGGACGGCCGCAGGTGGTGGACGTCTCGGCCCAGGAGTCGGTGATGATCGCCTCCATGGGTCACGCCGGGCGTTTCGAACGCACGAAGATGCGCGGGAGGCGCTCGGGAGCGAGCGTCGGGGTGACCCGCGAGATCTGGCCCTGTGCCGACGGCTTCGTCTCCTTCGGGCTCCGCGGCGGCAAGGCCCGGGTGAAGAACCTGCAGACGATCACCCGCCTCGTCGACGAGGACGGACTGGCCACTGCGGCCCTCACCGACGAGGACTGGACGACCTACGACCACAACAGAAAGAGCTCCGAGGAGCTCGGGGCCATCGCCGCCCCCATCGCCGCCTACTTCGGTCGCCACACCATGACCGAGCTGTACGAGATCGCCGTGGAGACGAACCTCATGCTGGCCCCGGCCAACTCGCCTCGTCAGCTCATCGAGTCCAAGCAGCTGGCGTCGCGTGACTACTTCTGTTCCTTCGACGGCATCGACCATCTGCCCCGCTCGTTCCTGGTCGTGACGAGCCCGGGTGACACCGTCGTCCGCCCCGGACCGACCACCCCGGCAGTCCCAGCAACACGTAAACCCAGGTCGTCATCGGTCTCCTCGGCAGGGCGCGACGCCCCGCCGGGCCCGGGGGCATGGGAAGGGACGAAGATCCTGGAGTTCGGGACGGGGGCGGCCGGCCCCATCGCCATCCGTTACTTCGCCGAGCACGGGGCCACGGTGGTACGCATCGAGTCGAGTTCGCGACCCGACTTCCTGCGCACTTACGGCCTCGGGCCGGGCAACCCTTGCGGCCTCGAGGGGTCTGACATGTTCGACGCCCTGAATGTGGGCAAGCTCGGGGTGACCCTCAACCTGAAGCACCCCGAAGGGGTGGGGTTGGCCAAGCGGCTGATCGGCTGGGCCGACGCCGTGGCCGAGAACTTCGCCCCCCGGGCCATGCGGGGTTTCGGCCTCGACTACGCCTCGCTGGCCGGGGAAAAGCCCGACCTGGTGATGATCAGCTCCTGTCTCCAGGGCCAGACGGGACCGCACAAGGACTACCCGGGCTTCGGGGGCCAGGGATCCGCCCTCGGCGGCTACAACATGCTCACCGGCTGGCCCGACCGGGAGCCCATCGGTCCCTACGGCACCATCACCGATTCCCTCGCCCCCCGCTTCGTGGCCAGCGCCCTGGCCGCCGGCCTCCTCTACCGGCGCCGGACCGGGCGGGGCGTGCACCTCGACGTGAGCCAGGTGGAGGCGGCCGTCTTCTCGCTGTCGCCCTGGATCGCCGACTACGACGTGAACGGCCACACCGGCATCCGCCAGGGCAACCGCTCCGAGCGGTTCATCCCCCACGGCGCCTTCCGTTGCGCCGGCGAGGACCGGTGGGTGGCTATTGCCTGTTGGGACAACGCCGACTTCGCCACCCTCACCGACGTGCTCGGCGTCGACGAGGACAGCGCCAAACGGCTGGCCACGGTCGAGGCCCGACTGTCAGCAGTGGACGAGGTCGAGACCTTGGTGGAGAACTGGACGCGGTCCCGTGACGCCGCCGAGGTGGCCGGAGCTCTGCAGGCGGTCGGTATCGAGGCCGTTCCGGTGGCCGATCTCGGTGACGCCTGGGCCGATCCCCAGTTGGCCCACCGTGGCCACTTCGTCACTCTGACCCATCCCTGCATGGGCGAATGCGGCTACGAGAGAAACGGCTTCCGGCTGTCCGACGCGCCGGCCGGCTACGACCGGACGAGCCCCACGCTCGGGGAACACAACGAGATGGTGCTGGGCGACATCCTCGGTCTGAGCGAGGCCGAGCGGCGCCGGCTGNNGGAGATCGTTCAGGTGGGTGCACGACCGGATCCCGGTGAGCAGGTCGGGGACCGACGTGGAGAGCTCGGCCAGCTCGCAGCCGACGAGATCGCCCACGGCCGCAGCGGCCGCCGGACACTCGGGGAAGGGCAGCACCCGGGGCTCGGCCGCCACGGCGCCCACGGTCGTGCCCATCCCCGATGCCGTCACCGCGTACTCGTGGAGGACGACCTCGTCGCCGTCCTCCTCCCCCAC
>PKWD01000402.1 GCA_003131945.1 Acidimicrobiaceae bacterium | reverse complement strand
AGTCGACGACTTCGCTGATCTCGACTTTGACGCCCTGGTACCCGGCCACATCGGCGAAGGTGGTCCGGGGCCGTTCGGTCGTGTAGAGCCGGGCCCGGGAGCGGCCTATCGACATGATCCCGCTCATCTGTCCCTGGGCCCGCCGGGAGATCCAGAAGAACAACCCGACGAAGATGACGAGGATCACGAGGGTGGGGAGCCATTGGGCGAGGAAGCTCTCGGTCGGGGTGTTGAACTTGAAGGTCGGGATGTCCTTCTGCATCAGAGTGACGTCGGCCTGGGGCGGGGGGGTGCCGCCGTTCACGGTGTAGCCGATGCCGCCGCTGATGCCGCTCTTGAAGTTCCCGGTGATGACCCCGGTGGCGTTGTTGATCGTGGCCGAGCTGATCTCTTTGGCCTTCACATCGGAGAGGAAGGTCTTGTAGGAGAGGGTCTTGACCTGCTTGTGCTGGAGCAAGGGGGGCAGAACGAGCACGGCCACGACGGCCACGATGAGGAGGGCGAACACCCACCGCCAACTCTGNNACGGGACGACCGGAACGCCGGTCGGGGAGCGACGGACTCATTCCCCCATGGTAGGCGCCCGAGTCGCCCGGATATGCACAGCCGCGCAGCGTGACGGCCAGATGCGCTCGATAACCTTGCTCGATGGCGAAGGGCGCGTCCGGCTCGGAAAGTGACCGGGCGGCGGATGGCCCACCACGGTCGTTGCTCCCGAACGGCCCGACGTCGGCACCCGGCTATCCCGGATCCGGGCACGAATCGCCGTCGGGCCCGCCCCTGAACGCCATGGCCGGAGTGGCCGACGGTGGAGCCCCGCCCCGGACGGTGGGTGACGCCGGTACCTGGCTCCTGCTGGCCGGTGGGGGATTCGTGGCCGGCCAGCTGNNCCACGGTGATCCTTCTCGTCGTCGCCTCGATCAACGGGCACAGTGCGGATCTGTCCAGGCTGGTGACCGAGGCGGTGCCGCCGGCCTGGGTGGTGGTCGGTGGCCTGGTGGGGTTGTGGATCGGGTTCGTCGGAGCCGTCGTGATCGCCAGCCGGACGCGGGGGACGAGAGACGTCGTGGCCGATATGGGCCTGTCCTTTCGAGCCTGGGACCCGGTCATCGGTATCGTCGCCGGTCTGGTCGGACAATTCGTTCTCGTCACCGTCCTCTACCTGCCCTGGGAGCACTTCGACCCGAAGCTCTCGAAGGAGCTGCAGCAACCGGCCCAGCACTTGACCGGGGGCTTCCCGGGGGTCGACCTGGCGGTGATCGGGGTGTTGACGGTCCTCGTCGTCCCCGTCGTGGAGGAGCTCTTCTTCCGTGGTCTCGTGCTGCGGGGGTTCATCCGACTGTTCGGGGGCGCCGGCCCGATCCTCGGCCCGGTGCTGGCCGTCACGACGACGGGGATCGTCTTCGGCCTGGCCCACGGGGAGCTCCTCGAGCTCTTGGGCCTGGCCGCCTTCGGGATCCTCCTGTCGGTGCTGGCTTACAAATTCAAGCGGCTGGGCCCCTCGATCTTCGCCCACGCCACCTTCAATCTGGCCGCCATTCTCGACATCGCCCACCAGAGCGGCGCCATTCACTGACGACACCGGGTCCCGGGCGCCGCCACTAGGGCCCCGGAGTCGGGGAAGATGTCTGTTTATGCGTCGTCCGGCGGCCCCTTCGATCATCACCTTCGGGGCCGTGGCCGGTGTCATCGCCGTGGTTCTGTGGCAGCTCCACCCCTCGCTGCTCTTCTCCAACACGACGATCACCGGTGGCGACACCGGGGCCCATGTCGGGCTGGCCGGGTTCCTCAAGTCCAATCTCCTGCCCCACGGGCACGTGACGGGCTGGGACCCGGGCGCCTACGACGGCTTCCCGCTGAACACCTTCTACTTCCCGCTGCCCGACTTCCTGGCCGCCGCCCTCGGCTACATCATCCCCTTCAACATCGCCTTCAAGCTGATGACGATCCTGGGTTCGTTGACGCTCCCCGTGGCCGCCTGGCTCTTCGGTCGGCTCTCCGGCCTCGAGCGGCCCCGGCCGGCCGTGCTCGCCATCGCCACCTTGCCGTTCCTCTTCGACCAGTCCTTCACCATCTACGGCGGCAACCTCTACTCGACGATGGCCGGGGAGTACGCCTTCTCGCTCGGCCTGTCCTTCGCCCTCGTCTTCCTGGGGCTGGCCGTGCGGGGGATGAAGACGGGCCGCTACCGGGCGCTCACGGCCGTCGTTCTGGCCGTCTGCATCCTCTGCCATCTCCTGACAGCACTCTTCGCCCTGGCCGGCGCGCTCGTCATCTTCGTCCTGGCCGGACCGACACGCCGCCGGCTCTGGTGGATGGTGTCGAGCGTCGGTGGTGGTCTGCTCCTCGTGTCCTGGTGGGCCGTGCCCTTCTTCTTGGACCAGGCCTACAGCACGAACATGGGCTGGCTGAACGTCTCGACCTACATGCAGGTTCTCTTCCCGGGCGGGAATCTGTGGGCCATCGGTCTGGCCGCCGCCGGGACGGTGTGGGCCGTCGTCGTTGCCGTCACCCAGAGACAGTCGGCCCCGCTGCTGCTGGCCGTCCTGGGCGCCGCCGCCGGGCTGACCGTGCGCTACGACCCCCAGTGGACTCTCTACAACGTCCGTTTTCTCCCCTTCTACATGTTCTGCGTCTACCTCCTGGCCGGCTATTTCGTGGCCGAGGTCCTCATCGCCGTGGCCCGGGGCGTCCGTGCCCTGCGACTGGCCATATGGCGCGACTCGATCACGACAGCCATGACATGGGCGCCACCGGCGGCGGCCCTGGCCCCGCCGATCCCGGTCCCCANNGTCCAGCCACGTCAGGGGCGCCAGCGTGGGCGTCGACGCCGGGCCCGTCGGTGGGGAGGGTGGAACCGGGAGAGCCGGCGTGGGCAGCGACGCCGGGCCCGCCGATGGGAAATGGGGCAACGCAAGCACCGGTGGCCGCCGGACCCGGTCCGGCACGCGTGGGGTGGCCCCGTCCCCGTTTCGGACCTTGGGCCCCCGGGGCCGTGGCCGTTCCCATCGTGGCCATGCTGGCGGCGTTGGCCGNNTTCTGCCGCCGCTCGTCCCCTGGTTGGACACCCACGCCGGCGACCTCTTCCATCATCAGTTCCCCGAGAGCAGCGTGGCTTCGTGGGCGGACTGGAACTACTCGGGCTACCAGAACACGCCGGGAGCCAAGGAGCTCTACGACGGGGTCATCCCCACCATGCAACGAGTGGGCAAGACCGACGGCTGCGGCCGGGCCATGTGGGAGTACAACTCCAACCTGAATCGCTTCGGCACCCCCGAATCGCTCATGCTCCTTCCCTACTGGACGAACAACTGCATCGACTCCATCGAGGGCGTCCTGTTCGAGTCGTCGGCCACGACGCCGNNCTCGGCATCCAGCATCTCCAGCTGCTCGGCATCAAGTACTTCATGGCCTCGTCGCCCAGTGTCGAGGCCCAGGCCGCCGTCGATCCGGCGCTGTCGCTCGTGGCCACGAGCGGTCCTTGGCATACCGGCTACCAGGGCCAGGAGATCGTGACCACCTGGAAGGTCTATGAGGTCCACGACGCCTCCATCGTGACCCCGCTCACCAAGACCCCCGACGTTCTCAGCGACACCGGGGCCGGACAGGACACGTGGCTGCCGGTGGCCCAGCAGTGGTACGCCAACCCGACGCGTTGGAGCCAACAACTTGTCACCGGAGGTCTGGCCTCATGGTCCCGGGCGTCGAACCCGTCAGCGCCGCCGGCGGGCCGGCCCCTGCCGGCCGTGCATGTCACCGATGTGAAGGTGGGGATCGACAGCATCAGCTTCCACGTGGACCGCACCGGGGTCCCCGTGGCCGTAGGCGTCTCGTACTTTCCCAATTGGCAGGCCACCGGGGCCGACGGCCCGTGGCGGGCCGAGCCCAATCTGATGGTCGTCGACCCGACCTCCCACAACGTGACCCTGACCTACTGCTCGACCGGCGCCGACTA
>PKWD01000032.1 GCA_003131945.1 Acidimicrobiaceae bacterium | reverse complement strand
GCGAAGCCCGACTACGTGCGTCGGGCTCTGGAGGACAGCCTCCGTCGCCTCGACACCGACCGGGTCGATCTCTACATCCTCCACGCCCCCGATGCCGAAACCCCGATAGCCGACACCCTCGGGGCCTTGAACGACTGCGTCAAGGCGGGCAAGGTACGCGAGATCGGCTGCTCGAACTTCTCGGCCGAGCAACTGCGCGACGCCGAAGGCGCCGTGGCCGACGGCGGGGCCCGGTTCGTGAGCGTCCAGAACGAGTACAGCCTCTTGCAACGCGGACCCGAGGCCGAGGTCCTCCCCGAGTGCCGGCGAGAGGGAATCGCCTTCGTCCCCTACTTCCCGCTCGCCTCGGGACTCCTCACCGGCAAGTACAAGAAGGGCGAACCGCCGCCCCCCGGTGGTCGTCTGTCGGGTATGCCGCCCGAGCACTACGCCGCCCTCGACGACCGGCTCCAGGTGGCCGATCGCCTGGCCGCCTTCGCCGCAGAGCAGGGGCATACGTTGTTGGACCTGGCCATGTCGTGGTTGCTGGGCCATGACGTGGTGGCGTCGGTCATCGCCGGCGCCACCACCCGCGCCCAGGTGGAGGCCAACGCCGCCGCTGGGGACTGGGTGCTCGACGACGCTCAGCTCCGTCGGGTCGACACTCTGGCTCCGGCGCCCGCCCCGTAAGAGGCTCGGCGGTCAGACGCCGGGCGTGGCGTCGATGCGGCCCGACCGCACGGCCTCGACGAGAAGGGCGTAGTCCCGCTCGGTCTGCTCGGCGTAGGCGACGGCGAATGAGGCGATGGCCCCGTCGAGCTGGTCACCCTCTCCGACATAGCCGGCGATGGTGGCGGCCGGACCCGACCGGGCATGAGCGCGGGCCAGGGTCCACCCGCACAACTCGAGATAGCTGACGAGGCCCTCTGCGTCGAGGGCGGCGGGGTTCACGGTGCCCTTCATGTCGCGCAGCTGGCGGACGTAGTAGTCACGCCCCTGCCACGACGCCGACCCGAGGAAGATGTCGCTCGCCGCCTGCATGAGACGCTGGCCGTCGACGACCCGCCGGCCCTCGCTTCCGGGCCCCACCGCCGGATCGGGGGGCGCCATCGGGCCTGCCCCCCCGATGGCGGATCGGATCTCGGGGTGGCCGGCGAGCACCGAGGCCCCGGCCTCCTTCACCTGCAGGAAGAGCGGTTCGCCCACGTCGCTCGTCAACAAAGCGATGTAGCAGCGGGTGCCCACACTGCCGACGCCGACGACCTTGCGGGCCACGTCGACCAGGGTGAAGCGGTCGACGAGGACCCGTCGATCGTCGTCGAGCGATTCCCGGTAGCTGGCGAAGAGGGGCTCCAGCGCGTCACGCTCGTCGGAACCGACGTCATGGGTGACGAGCGGCGGATGGTCGACGATGCGACGGGCCCCGTCGTCGGCCAGCGTCGTGAGCCGAGGCAGAGCCGCCTGCGAGGTGTGTCGGCGGGCCCGGGCCAGCGTCGTCGTGGCGAGATCGCCCGGCGCTGCACCCAAGGTGCGGACGGCGGCGTCAGCGTCGACCCGGCTGTACCAGACATCGAGCACATTCATCGCCGCGTACCTGTGCACGTGCAGGCGATAGGAACGCACGGCCGCCTTGGCCGCCTCGACTGCCCGGCGGTCGCCGAACTTCGCCTCCAAGGCCACGACCACGGCGCTGGTGGCCAGACGCTTGAGGTCCCACTCGAAGGGCCCGGGCAGGGTCTCGTCGAAATCGTTGACGTCGAAGAGGAGGGTGCGCTCGGGGGACGCCGACACCCCGAAGTTCGCCATGTGGGCATCGCCGCACACCTGCGCCCTGATCCCCGACACCGGCGTCGCCGCCAGATCACCGGCCATGACGGCGGCCGCCCCTCGGAGAAAGGCGAAGCGCGACTCGAGCATCCGACCCCACCGCACCGGCACCAGATCGGCGATGCGGCCGCGGTTCTGCCGATCGAGCACGGCGAGAGGGTCGGGGCGATCCGGTGCCGGTTCCCAGTGGCCGTGGGCGGAACGGCGGACGCTGGCCCGGCACGCCCGGCCGACCTGCCGCTCCTCGTCTCTCGGACCCGTCGCCACCCGCTCTTCGCCCACGGTCCAGTCTCGCCGCCCCGGCGCCACCGCGCCCGACGGGGCCACCGCCATCGCCCCGAACGTCTCAGCGGGGCAGGTCACCGGGACCGGTCATCGGGCTCTCACGACGATCGCCCCGGCCGAAGCCGGGGCGATCGTGTGGGGTGGGGAAGAGAAGGGAACGATCAGGCGGTGGCGTCCTGCGGACGGGCGACGGCCTCCACGTTGAGCTCGATGCGGACCTTCTTGCCCACCATCACGCCGCCGGTCTCGAGGACCTGGTTGTACGTCAGGCCCCACTGCTCGCGATCGATTTCGGTCGAAGCCGAGAAACCGAGAGCCGCGGTCCCCCACGGTGTGATGTTGGCCCCGTCGAAATCGACGTCCAAGACCACGGGCTTGCTCACACCGCTGATGGTCAGGTCGCCTTCGACCTTCCACTGGTCGCCGGCCTGCTTGACGGCCGTGCTCTTGAACGTCCACTGCGGGTGCGTGTCGACATCGAAAAAGTCTCCACTGCGCAGGTGGGCGTCGCGCTGGTCCTCGCCTGTGCTCACGCTGCCGGCCCCGATCGTGACCTCGACGGACGACTCCTCGGGAATGTCGGCGACGGTGATGGTGCCCTCGACATCGTCGAAGCGCCCCCGCACCTTGGTGATCATCAGGTGCCGGGCCACGAATTCGACCGATGTGTGCTTGGAATCGATGTCATAGATGCCCGGTACGGGCACCTGGCTCCCTTTGTGGTCCCGGGTCAAGCTGGCTGCGGTGGTGCTCGTGGTCATGGCTGCCTCCTAGATCCTTGTGCTCACAATCTTTCTATTGCAAGCTTTGTAGTACGTGATGTTTGTATAGTCAACTATCTCGGCCCCCTCCGTATTCCCCGGCCAGGCCCCGGGTGAAGGCCCCCGGCCCGGCACGAGGTGCGCCCCGGGAGCCCCCGGCCTTGGGTAGCGTGCGCAAGGCTGACCAGGGAGGAATCGTGGGTCTGGGAGATAAAGGGAAGGAACGCCGTCAGGCGGCCGACATGGCCGTGTGGCAGGCGGAGAGGGACAGGGTGCAGTCCTTCATCCACCGGGTCCAGACGTTTACGGGGGCGACCAACGCCGAGGTGCCCACGCTCCCCCTCGAGCTGCTCGAGGGTGAACACGCCCTGCTCGTCCTCCCCGGCGTCCAATTGATCGAACCCCGGCGCCTGCCCGGTCACTTCATGGGTGGGAACAGCGGGTTCTCCTTCCATGTGGCGCGAGCCTCACGGGGCCACACCGTTCCCGGTGATGAAGAACCGACGCCCATCGACACCGGCGTGATCACGGTGACCGACCGGCGTGCCGTTTTCTCCGGCAGCCTCCACCTCCGCACCTGGGAGTACACCATGGTGATCGGATTCCACACCAACGCCCACCCGCCCTGGACGGCCATCGCCGTGTCGGATCGCCAGAAGGTCTCCGGCGTCCGCTACGACCCCACCCACGCCGAGGAGTTCCGCTTCGCCCTGGCACTGGGCCTGGCCCGGGCCCACAACTCCGAGACCAGCCTGGTGAACGACCTCCACCGCCAGCTCGACGAGCTCGAACGGGATCGACCCGGTGGGTTCAGCGTCCCCGACCCCGCCGTCGCCCAATCAGGTCCGGCTCCCGTCGCCGCCATGTCGGCCGAGTACGCCGGAGCGTCGACCGCACCGCCAGCGGGGTCGTCGGCTTCGCCGGCGTGGACGGCGGCAGCGGGGACGCCCGCTCCCGTCTCCTCGGTCCCGCCTCCGGGGTGGTACCCCGACCCCTATCGCACGGCCCGCCTGCGCTGGTGGGACGGCCGGGCATGGACCGGGCACGCCGCCCCCTGAACGCCGTGATCTGAGCGCCGTAATCTGAGCGCCTCGACCTGAGCGCCTTGACCTGAACACCTCACTTGAGCGTCGTCACCTGACACCATCCCGGCCACCGTCGGTGCCATGGGTGACAGCTGGGCTCAGGCTCCGATCCGCTCCGGGAAGGCGTCGACGAGCTCGTGGGCAGGGACCGGTCGCGAGAACAGGTATCCCTGAGCGAAGTCGCAACCCAGGCGCTCGAGCTCCTGGAGCTGGCGCTCGGACTCGACTCCTTCGGCGATGACCTGCAGACCGAGGGCGTGCGCCAGATTGATCACGGCGGCGATGATCTTCGAACCCTCGGGCGCCACGCCCAACTCGTCGACGAATGTCTTGTCGATCTTCAAGATGTCGAGCGGGAACCGCTGCAGANNCCCGTCCCGAAGTCGTCGATGGCCAGGGTCACACCCAGGTCCTTCAAGCCCCGCAGGACACCGAGAGCCGAGGCGGCGTCATTCATCAAGGCGCTCTCGGTGATCTCGAGCGTCAGGTCGGACGGAGACAAGCCCGTCTCGGTAAGTACACGTTCGACGGTAGCCACGATCTCGGGATCGTCCACCTGCCGGGCCGACAGGTTGACCTCCACCGCCCCCTGCAGACCCCCACATCTCTTCATTTGCCAGCGACGGAGTTGGTGACACGCCTCCTGCAAGACCCATGCGCCGATGGGGATGATGAGTCCGCTCTCCTCGGCCACGGGGATAAAGCGGTTGGGGGTCACGAGGCCCTGTTCGGGATGATCCCACCGAAGGAGCGCCTCGACCCCCATGGCACGGCTGTCCTTGATGTCCACCACCGGCTGATAGAAGAGCCGCAGTTCGCTGCGCTCGAGGGCTCGATGCAGCGAATGCTCGGTGTTCATGCGGTCGAGGACCCGGACGCGCATCGCCTCGCCGAAGACCTCGACGCTCCCGCCTCCTCTCTTCTTGGCCTGGTACATGGCGGCGTCCGCGTTCGACAGAAGAGGCGTCGCCTCGGTGACACGCGCCGACGTGCTTGCGATACCGATGCTGGCCGTGATGAACACCTCGGCCGTGCCGGCGGCGATGGGCACCGACAAGGCCTCGAGGACGCGCTCCGAGAACGCCTCCGCCTCGCCTTTGGCGTCCTCTCCGTCGAACAGCACGAGGAATTCGTCCCCGCCCAGACGGGCGATGACCTGCGCTGTTCCGTCGGCCGCCACCAGGCGACCGGAGACGGCAACGAGCACCTCGTCACCGACTTCATGACCGAGGGCGTCGTTGATGGCTTTGAACCGGTCGAGATCGAGCACCAGCAGGGCGACCGAGCCCGGCGATCCCTTACCCTTGGCCAGGGCGTAGGAGAGGCGATAGGTGAACAGCGTCCGGTTGGGCAGCCCTGTGAGCGAGTCGTACAGGTAGGCGTGGGCCAGTGCCTCCTCGGCCGCCTTCTCCTCGTGCCGGTCATGGAGAAAGCCTCCGATGCGGAGATCCTCTCCCGATCCGATGATGTAAGCCGTCGCCGACACGTGCACCTCGTGTCCTTCACGGTGCATCAGTCGCATCTCGCGGGGGCTGGTGCGCTCGGTGGCGCTGGGTGCGGTCCGGAGAAGGGCGAGGTCGTCGCGGAAGCGATTCAGGTAACGCCCGGGGACAAGGAACTCCGTCACCGGTCGACCGAGCACCTCGGCTCGAGACCACCCGAAGAGCAGCTCGGCCTGGCGGTTCCACTCGGTCAGGACCGATCCGGCGTCGGTCTCCACGAAGGCGTCACGTGACAGGTCGAGAAGGTGCTGGATGCGGGTGCCCGAGCGGGCCAAGGCAATGTCCCGCTCGTCGTGGCCATCGTGGCCACTGTGGCCACTGTGGCCACTGTGAGCACCGGAGGCGCTCGAGATGTCACTTACACGCTGTTCCACCGTGACTCCCGTCGCCGTCCGTGTCGTCGCCCCGGGGGACCGCTCCCTTGGCCGACAACCGGGCGTCGGTTCCCGAGGACTTGGGGCGCGCCGGTCGTGTCACAAGGACGCCTGCAAGATCGGATCGTAAGGGTTTGTGATTCTTGAGGTCAATGAATCACATGTGAAAATAGTCAAATGAACTCGCAGTGTGACGGATGCTGAAGGTTTCCTCACTCTTCGTACCTGCAACGACCGGCGAACGCCCCAAGACTGGGCCGGTTGGGTCGGGTCGCCACTACCCACAGTCGCCATCGAGGCCCAGACCGGGTCACGGTGCCTGAACGGGGGCACCCGGCCACGGTCAGTACTGCCGGCCGGCGGCCGATGGTCCGCCCGGGAAAGCCCCGGTTGGTCGGTTCTTGCCGCCGCCGCCTACGGTGCCCGCCCATGGTTCGTGTCACCGGAGTGCTGCAGAAGGAGGCCTGGGATCGCGACGTCATGCCTCCGGTCGAGCAGGTACGGCCGGGGCTGTGGTCGATCCCGGTTCCCATCCCGGCCAATCCCTTGCGGTATGTCCTCGTCTACGCCTTCGAGCTCGACAGTGGTGTGGCCATCGTCGACGCCGGGTGGAACACCGAGGATGCGTGGACGGCCCTGACGAACGGGCTGGTCGAAGCGGGCGGATCCATCACCGACGTGCGCGCTGTTCTCGTCACCCACATCCACCCCGATCACTACGGCCTGGCCGGACGCGTACGCGAGGAGTCGGGGGCGTGGATCGGTCTCCACCCCGACGATGCCGAGATGCTGCAATCCCGTTACATCGATACCGACGATCTTCTGGCCCGCATGAGGGTCTTCCTCGAAGATGCGGGCGTCCCCGCGCTGAAGCTTCCGGACCTCAACATGGCGTCGATGATGATCCGCGACCAGGTGATGATGGCCGAGCCCGACGTCATGTTCGAGGACGGCCGGATCGTCGACGTCCCGGGCTGGGACCTCCAGACCGTGTGGACCCCCGGACACTCTCCCGGTCACGTCTGCTTCTATAGCGAGCGCCACAAGCTCCTGTTGTCCGGAGACCACGTGCTGCCGCGGATCACTCCGAACATCGGCGTGCACACCCAACAGTTCCCGAACCCCTTGGGCGAGTACCTGGAATCGCTCCTGAAGGTGCATAACCTCGATGTGGACGAGGTGCTGCCGGCCCACGAGTACCGATTCGCCGACCTGCGTGGGCGGCTCGACGACATCATCACGCATCATGCCGACCGCCTGGCCGAGATCGAGCGACTGCTCGAGGAGCACCCGGGCTCGACGGCGTGGGACCTCTCGGTGGCACTGACCTGGTCGCGCCCCTGGGACCAGATCATGGATTACATGCAGCGGGCGGCCGTGGGGGAAACCGTCGCCCACATCGTTCTTCTCGAGAAGCATCAAAGGGTGCGCCGCGAAGGGGAATTGCCTGCTCGGTACTTCGTCGACACCAAGTAGCGACGGCCAGCGACAGGCAACCGGCGCGGCGATGGCCAGACACTGATAGACCCTGGCGCATACAGAGACGCACGTCGGACGACAACTCGTAGGATCGCTGGTGTCCGAGAACCCACCGCTAGCCCGACGCATGCCCGGGTTCGACGCCCGGCACGCCACGCGACGCGCCCGTCGGACCCGGCTGGCAGGCGGCCTCGTGGTCATCCTCGTCGTGGCCGCAATCCTCTTTCTCGTCTTCGGCCGCGGCACAACCAACCACCCGATCGCCACCCATCGACAGTCGCCGAGCACCGTGGTCGTCCCCCGAGTGGTCTCGACACTGGTGACGTGGCGTCTGGGGGCTCCGATCAGCCGAGCCGTCGTTGTGGCCGGCGCCACCCCCGGAGGCGACNNACGTGACCAACGGGACGCTGAGCCATGTCGGAGACCTCATGACAACGCTCGACGACGCCACGGGGGCCGTACTCGACGGTCAGGACGTTGTCTTCGGCGGCGCATCGTCGACCTCAGCGGCGTCGTCGACGTCGGCGTCGGTGCAGGCCCTGTCCGCCACGGCGCCGGTGCCCTCGTCGGGAACGACTGTTCCCACGAGCACATTGCTCGGAACGCTCCCCCAACCGCGGGCGGGGGACACGGCCGTCACGGGGGGAGCGACGACGTACCTCGTCGGTGGTGTGAGCGCCGCCGGGCCCGATCCCGGCATCCTGGCCACCAGCGACGGTCGGCACTTCATCGACGTGGCGGCGCTCCCCGTGCCCGTGCTGTTCCCCGCCGTCGCCGTCTTCGGCGGGAAGCTCTACGTCTTCGGCGGTGACGCTGCCACCGGGTCTGACGCCGGTCATGCGGTGGACACCATCCAAGTCGTGGACCTGAAGACCCACAAGGCCAAGGACAAAGGGCACCTCCCGGAGCCTTTGGCCGGCGCCGCCGCCGTTGTCCTCGGCCACGATGTCATTCTGGCCGGCGGTGATACGGCGCCTCCCGGCACCGGCGCCCAGACAGCCACGACCGCCGCCGGCGCCCCCACCGGAGCATCGACTCCCACCACGTCCTCGGTCTCCACCGTGTGGTCGTTCGACCCGCTATCGGGCACCAGCACCCAGGTAGGGGTTCTGCCGGTGGCGGTGTCCCACGCCGGTGTCGCCGTCCTCGGCTCCACCGCATGGCTGGTCGGTGGCGAGTCCGACGGAACCCCGGTGTCCTCGGTGCAGAGCTTCATCACGATGCCATCGGGGACCCGGTCCGCCGGGTCCGCCGGGAAGGCGAAATGAGCCGTTACTCGTGCTCGGCAGAGCCACCCGCAGCCTGTCGCCGGCGGCGCCGGCGGCGCGCCTCCACGGTCACCCAAGCGGCCACGAGCACGGCCACCACGACCAATGACACCTGCCCGAAGGTGTTGGTCACCTTCGTATAAGACAGGCCGAGGGCGAAGCCGACGAGTACCCACAGGGTTCCCCATACGACGGCACCGGCGGCGCTGAACACGGCGAAACGCCCGCGCGTCATGCCGCTCATACCGACAAGTCCCGGGAGCACGGCCCGTACGACGACGACGAAGCGACCGGCGACGACGGCCGGCGCCCCCCGACGGGCAATGAGCGTCTGGGCCCGCTCGACTCCGGCTTGTCCGGCCAACGGCCGGTGCGAGAACAGCCACGGCCCGAGAATGCGCCCTACCTCGTAGCCGACCATATTGCCCACCGTGGCCGCAGCCACCACGACGGCGATAATGAGCACGACATTGGTGTGGTGCTGACTGGCGATCACGCCGCCGATGATCGTGGCGATCTCACCGGGAACGAAGAACCCGATCACGATGGCCACCTCGAAGAACACCAACAAGCCGACCATCACGTAGACGAACGGGCCATGCAGATGCAGGAGCCAGCTCGTGATGCTGGCGACCATGTCCTATCCGCCTACGGTGCGCGCCACGCTCAGCGCGACCACGACGTCCACGACGCGCTGATCCACGTACGTCGGCGGCACGCTGGACAGGTCATGAGGCTCGTGTACCCGCGCCCCGGACGCCACAACCACAGAGGCAGGTGCAGGACGACGTACTCGACGAGATCGACCTGGGATCGGACCCGACATGAGGAACAGTGCAGGGTCCAGGACCCGAACATCCCCGAGCTCACCGGGCGCTCGAGATCGTCCGGGGATTCGGCGCCTCGACGCACACCCTCGTATCCCTCACCGGAAAGCGAGGAGTGCCGGTCGCCCGACGGCCGGCGGTTGGAGGGGTGGCCCGTTCTGCGGGCGCCATCGCCGTCCGGCCTGGCTGGCCGGCCGCCAGTACGAATAGAGGAAGACGTGGCGGGGCCAGCGTCGGAGAACAACGCGTGCTTTCCCGGAACATCGCCCTCGTCGGCGTGCCGCGGGCCCTCCTCCTGTCGCTCGGCAGGTGCCCAGAACAGGGCGCGTTTACCGAGGGGGTCGGGGGCGTCGGACACCGGAGAGCGTCCTTCCTCGGGCGGTCGCCTCAGTGGACGACACGGCGGTCGGCGTCGAGCTGTCGGGCGATGGCGCGGTAGGCCTGGGCGCCCGGAGAGGTGGGTGCGTGCTGCAGGATGCAGATACCGCTCAGGGGCGCCTCGGCGAATCGGATCGACTTGCGCACGGGAGGATCGAACACAGGCAGCCCGTAGCGCTCCTTCACGTCCGCCAGCACGCCCCGACCATGACTGGTGCGTTCGTCGTACAAGGTGTTGATGATCCCCCGCACCTTGAGACCGGGGTTGGCGAACGTCCGGACGTCGTCGATCATCTCGAGAAGCTGGCCTACCCCCCGGTTGCACAGGGTCTCGCACTGGAGAGGGATGAGGACCTCGTCGGCCGCGCAGAGACCGTTGATCGACAAGATGCCGAGCGACGGCGGGCAATCGATGATCATCACGTCGTATTCATCGTGCAGTCCCTTCAACGCCCGGCGCAGGACGTGCTCACGAGCGGTACGGGTGAGGAGATGGACCTCGGTGCTGGCCAGATCGATGGTGGCCGGCAGGATATCGAGTCCGTCGACCCCGTCGACCACGTAGCGCGCGTCGGCCGCCTTCATCGTGCGCACGAAGACGTCGTGGAGCGAAGCCGGCAGCATGCTCGGGTCGAGTCCGGTGGAGTAGGTGAGGCAGGCCTGGGGATCGAGATCGATAAGCAGAACCCGTAGGCCGGACTCGGCCCAGGCGAAACCCAAAGAGTGGACCGTCGTCGTTTTGGCGACTCCACCCTTCTGATTCGCCACAGCTACCACGCGTGCCACGCGCCGCAGTCTAGGCACGCGCCGCCTTGACAGACGGTTCATTTCGGCCCTGCTTTTGCCGTCTCAGCCCCCGGGACCACCGGTGTCGTCCGACCCCCAACCCTCCGGCTCGTCGGACCTCTCACACCGTGGCCACCGACCTGCCCGTTGTTCTACCTTCACCACTGTCCGTGCGTCTGATATCGCGTGATCAGGCCAACGAACGGTGTCCAAAACTTTTTCCAATTCTCTGTCGATTCGGGCCGCCAGCTTTCGTCATCACCCTGAGCCCGTAACAGAGAGAGGTTGTCATGAAGACAAGCGAGGTCTGGAAGCACATCCACTCGGAAAGGGCGCTGATGGTCGAGACCCTCACCGATCTCCCGGCCGAGGCATGGGCCACCCCTTCGCTCTGCAGCGGCTGGTCCGTCCAGGAGACCGTCGGCCACATCCTGGCGGCGGCCGAGCAGACGCCGGCGAACTTCTACAAGGAGCTCATATCCGCCCGCTTCAAGTTCGACGTCTTCACCGACCGGGCGGCCCGGCGTCTCGGCGCCCTCGACCCGGCTCTCCTTATCGAACGCCTGCAGGCGAGGACCACCACCACGAACCACCCACCAGCCCCGGTCATGGCCATGTTGGGCGAGATCGTGGTCCACGGCGAGGACATCAGGCGACCCCTCGGGATCAGCCACAAGGCGCCCGAAGACGCTCTCGTGGCCGTCGCCGACTCCTACAAGAAATCGAATCTCCTCATCGGAGCGAAGAGACGCATCGCCGGTCTCCGGCTCCGGGCGAGCGACGCCGACTGGACCAATGGCGACGGCCCCGAGGTCACCGGCCCCCTGGCGTCGTTGGTTCTGGCCATGACCGGCCGCAAAGAGGCCCTCGTGGATCTCGGTGGCGAGGGCGTGGCCACGCTCGGCGGCCGCGGGTAGCTCAGGCCGGCCCGGCGACCGGGTCGGGGGAATCGACCCTGTCCCCGATCTCTCTCAGCCGCCGGTCGAGAAAGGTCTGTTCGGCCGCATTGTTGGTCCGCCGACGGGCCTGGCGATAGGCGACCGCCGCCTCGTCCGGACGCCCCGCTCGTCGTAGGAGATCGGCCCGGGCCGAGTGGTAGAGGTGGTAGTCGACCAGGGTCTCCGCCAGTGCCGGATCGTCGAGCAGGGCCAGCCCGGTCGCCGGCCCCTCGGCCATGGCCACGGCGACGGCCCGGTTGAGCAGCACGATCGGCGTCGGTTCCCAGACGAGGAGTCGGTCGTAGAGGCGCACGATCGTCGCCCAGTCCGTGAGCTCGGCCCGGTCGGCTCCGGCGTGCACACCGGCGATGGCCGCCTTCAGTTGGTACGGCCCCGCTCGACCCCACCGCTGGGCGCGCACGAGGAGGTCGCGGCCCTTGGCCACCTGTCCCCTGTCCCAGCGACCACGGTCTTGTTCCTCGAGCGTGAGCGGTCGCCCCTTCTCGTCGCTGCGGGCCGTCCGACGCGAATCCTGGAAATGGAGCAGGGCGGCGAGCCCGAGAGGCTCCGGTTCGTCGGGCAGAAGGTCCACCACCAGCCCGGCCAGCCTGACCCCCTCGTCGCAGAGATCCACTCGTACGAGCTCGTCTCCGCTCGACGCCAGGTACCCGGCATTGAAGATCAGATAGACGACGGCGAGGACCGCCCCCAGCCGGTCCGGAAACTCCTCGAGCGACGGCACCCGGTAGGCGATGCCGGCCTGGCGGATCTTGCGCTTGGCCCGGACGATGCGCTGGGCCAGCGTGGTCTCGGCGATGAGAAAGGCCCGGGCCACCTCATCGGTCGTGAGCCCACCGAGGGAACGCAAGGTCAGAGCCACCTGCGCATCCAACGACAGCGCCGGGTGGCAGCACGTGAAGATCAGCCGAAGCCGGTCGTCGGTGATCGGACCCGGGGAGTCACCGGCGTCCCACGCGTCCCAGGCGATGGCCAGCTCACCCCATGCCCGGTGGCGGCGCTCGAGCGCCGAGCTGCGCCGCAGCCGGTCGATGGCCTTGCGGCGGCCAGTGGTGAACAGCCACGCCCCCGGGCTCTTCGGTACGCCGCCCTTCTCCCACGCCGCGGCGGCCGCCACGAAGGCGTCCTGGAGTGCCTCCTCGGCCAGGTCGAAGTCCCCCACAACCGCGATCAGCCGCGCCAGCACGGCCCCGCGGTCGGCCCGGTAAGCGGCGTCGAGCGCGTCGCCCACCCGGCCCTTCCCTGCGGTGGCGGGTGACATCGTCAGCGCCTACATCTCCGCGACAGGGCGGACTTCCACCGATCCGTACTTGGCCGATGGCACCATCGCCGCTGCGGCGAGCACCTGGTCGAGCCCATCCGCCTCGATGATGAAGTAGCCCGACATCCACTCCTTGGTCTCGGCGAAGGGTCCGTCGACGATGAGGGTCTCGCCTTCTCGTACCCGCACGGTGGTGGCGGTGTCGGGTCCGGCGAGCGGATCGCCGCTGAACGGCTTGCCGAAGGAGGCCAGTTGCTCACTGAAGGCGGCGTAGCCGGCCATTAGGTCGTCCCAGCCTGGGCCCCCGGGGACGGGGTGGGTCTCGTCGTTGTGGATGATCAGCATGTAGCGCACGGATTCTCCGATGCTCAACCCTGCGGGAGGTCCGCAGTGCAGTAGTGACGCTCCCGGGGCGCCCGATCGACACCGTCTCGGGAGATTTTCTTAGCGATCGGTTCGGCGACCCCGAAGAATGGTGTCAGGTCATCCTCCCAGTGTGCCGGGGTGCGCACCAGCGCCAGAGTCCCAAACGGATGCTCCCCGTTACACTCAGCGTGAGAAAGAAGGAGAACCCGAAAAAGGAGAACCGATGGACAATGCCGAACCCGTCTGCGCCCATTTCGATGCGGCGGCCTCGGTGACGCCGTCATCGCCTGGCTGTGAGGATTGCCTGGCGATCGGTGGCCGATGGGTGCATCTGCGGGTCTGTCGCAGCTGCGGTCATGTCGCGTGTTGCGATTCCTCGCCGAATCGCCACGCCTCCGCCCATGCGAAAGCCAGCAGCCACCCGATCGTCACGTCGGTCGAGCGCGGCGAGGACTGGTCCTACTGCTACGTCGACGACGTGATGTTCGTGATCGAGAGCCCGCGGTGAGCGAGCCGCTCGGGGCGGGCATGGATGAGCCGCTCGATCGCGACGGTGCCTTTCCGCGTCTTGACAGCGAGCAGCGCGCACGGCTGCGTGCCGCCGGCGAGGTGCGCGCGGTGGCGCCCGGCGACGTGCTGTTCCGTGAAGGGGATGCCGGCTATGACTTCTTCGTCGTCGAGTCGGGCGCGGTCGCCATCGTCCAGGGATACGGGGCGGAGAACCGCGTGATCGCGATCCACGGTCCGCACCGCTTTCTCGGCGAGCTCAACCTGCTGACCGGTTCGCCACCGTTCCTGACTGCCGTGGTGCGCGATCCGGGCACGGTGATCCAGCTTCCCGTCGAGCGCCTGCGCGAAGTCGTCTCGAGCGACGAGGAGCTGAGCAACACGATCCTGCGCGCGTTTCTCGGCCGACGCTCGATTCTGATCGAGGCCGGTGCCGGCGTGAAGCTCGTCGGCTCGCGCTTCTCGCGCGACACGCAGCGGCTGCGCGAGTTCCTCGCGCGCAACCGCATGCCCCACCAGTGGATGGACCTCGAGGACGACGAGGAGGCGGACAAGCTCTTGCAGTTGCTGGCGATCGAGCCGGACGAGACGCCGGTCGTGGTCGGCGCCGGCGGCGTCCTTCGCAACCCCTCGAACGCCGAGCTCGCCGCCGTGCTCGGCCTCGGCTCGCGCGGGGCGGCGCCGGCGATGTGCGATCTGGTGATCGTCGGTGGCGGGCCCGCCGGTCTTGCCGCTGCGGTCTACGGCGCATCCGAGGGGCTCGACACGCAGGCGATCGACGCCGTCGCGTTCGGCGGTCAGGCGAGCACTTCCGCGCGGATCGAAAACTACCTCGGCTTTCCGACCGGCATCTCCGGCAGCGAGCTCGCCGAGCGCGCGCAGCTGCAGGCGCGTCGCTTTGGTGCGCGCCTGGTCGTGCCGGCCGAGGCCGTCGGGTTGACCGACCTGGACACCCATTTCGCGGTCGAGTGCGCCGACGGCAGCGTCGTCAACGGTCGCACGATCATCGTCGCGACCGGTGCGCAATACCGCAAGCTCGACGTGCCCGGCTATGCGGGCTGCGAGGCGGCCGGCTGCATCTACTACGCGGCGACGCTCACCGAGGGCCTGCTGTGCGCGAGCGATCCGGTGGTTGTCGTGGGTGGTGGCAACTCGGCGGGCCAGGCAGCGATGTTCCTGTCCAAACACGCCGCGAGCGTGCGTCTGTTGATCCGCGGGGAGAGTCTCGCGAAGTCGATGTCGCGCTACCTGATCAAGGAGATCGAGGAGCAGGAGCAGATCGAGGTCCTCTCGCAGACCGAGATCGTGGAGCTGGGCGGAGATATGGCGCTCGAAACCGTCACCGTCAAGGACGTCCGCAGTGGCGAGCGACGCCAGCTCGAGGCGGAAGCGCTGTTCGTGTTCATCGGTGCCTCTCCGCACACCGACTGGTTGAGCGGCCACGTCGCAATGGACGAGCACTGCTTCCTTCTGACCGGGCACGACATCCAGGACGAGCAGCTCGAGAGTTGGAACGGCGAGCGCCCGCTCTTTCTCGAGAGCAGCCGGCGTGGCATCTTCGCGGTCGGCGACGTCCGCGCAGGCTCGGTCAAGCGCGTCGCCTCAGCGGTCGGGGAGGGGTCGATGGCGGTGCAGCTGATTCACCAGCGTCTCGCTGCCCCCCTGGGCTGAGAAGCGGGTAGCTCAGTCGCGCTCAGGCCTGCTTGCTCGCCATCGGCACGGAGGCGGACAACTCCTCGCGCCGCCCCGGTGGGTATGACGCGCTGCGACGCGTTGGTGCCCGAGGAGTACCCTCGCCACGATGGCCACGGCACTGACGACCACGCCCCGCCTGCTCGAGAACTACATCGGCGGACGCTGGACCCCAGCTGCTTCGCGCGAGCGGATCGACGTGGAGAACCCGGCGACCGGCGAGGTCCTGGCACGCGTTCCGCTGTCGGGAGCCGACGAGCTCGATGCGGCGGTCAAAGCCGCCCGCGAAGCGCTTCCGGCGTGGCGCGCCGTCAGCGTGATTGAGCGCGCCCGTCGCTTGTTCGCGCTGCGTGAAGCGCTGTGCCAGCGCCACGAGGAGCTGGCGCGGTCGGTGACGGCGGAGATGGGCAAGACGCTCGTCGACGCGCGCGCCGAGGTTGCGCGTGCGATCGAGATGGTCGAGTGTGCGTGCGCGGTGCCGACGACCATGCAGGGACGCATCCTCGAGGNNCGCCTGCGGCAACACTTTCGTGCTGAAGCCGTCCGAGCAGGTCCCGATCACGCAGCAGATCGTTTTCGAGGTGCTCGACGGACTCGGCCTGCCGCCTGGCGTCGTCAATCTCGTCAACGGCGAACGCCGCCTGGTCGAGGCGATGCTCGATCATC
>PKWD01000122.1 GCA_003131945.1 Acidimicrobiaceae bacterium | reverse complement strand
GAAGTCGGTGATGTGCTTGGCCCGTTCACCTTTGATACCCGGGACGACGTCGACCAAGACGACCTTGCGGACAAGCTCGGGCGCTTCCTTGCTCAAGGCGATGGTCGTAAGCCCGCCCAGCGACATTCCGACCACTGCTTTGGCTCCGGGGGCAAGCTGGCGAACAGCGGTGGCCACGTCGATGGCGTTGCCGGCCGCGTTCAACTGCCCTTCGGGACTCGCTCCAGGCCCGTCGGAGTGGCCATGTCCGGGCAGGTCGACGGCGACGAGCGGGCGGTCCAGCGCCATGGCGACGGTGTCCCAGGTGTGGGCGTTCTGAGCTCCCCCGTGCAACAACACCAGCTCTGGTTCAACCTCCTTCCAGACGAGGGCACTCAGCCTGCGGCCATCATCCATGTCGACCCCGACACGCCGCACCACCGGAGGGCCGTCAAAGGGGAGTCCGTACTCCTCGGCGTTCTCGTGGAACAGCCCGAACTCGTTGTAGTCGATGCGGTCCACCACCAGTCACACCTCTCTCTGCCCGCCGGTCGGCCTGAGCTCGGTCCACCGGGCGAAGGGCCCGTCGCCCTGGCAGCGCAATCAGCCTCCCACGAGATTGTTCCATGCACGTCCTGCGCCGGCCGCGCGACGATCTACCGGGTGAGCTATTCCCTGCGACGGGTGTCGGCCGCTGTGGTTGCCATAGCGCTCGTGGCCCTGGTCGCCTGCGATCTGTGGGTCACTGGCGTCCGGAACTGGTGGGACCACCACTCGCTCACTGGGTCCGTCGTCTCCAACCTCCTGGTGCTGGCCGTGACGGCCCTGATCGTCGACGAAGTGATCGCCCGTCGCCAGCGTCGGGAGCGAGGGGTGTCCGTCACCGTCCAGGCATTGATCGTGTACGGGCAGGCTCGTCGGGCCTATGACGCGGTCACCTCCAGTGATGCGGCGGACATGGCTTCGGATCGCGCTTCCGAGGAGTTGCGCACCCTGGCGGGGATGTTGCTCACGGCCTCGCCCAATTTGTTCGACGATCCGACCGCGCGTCGGTTCTTGGAGCAGGTCGAGCGGTTCTCGGTATCGATGTTCCGTATCGTGACGACATNNCGACATCGTCCGGAGGCGGCCCGGGTGTGGATCGTGGTGAGGGGCTGGCGTCCGAGTTGTCGGTGTTGCAAACGACGGTCGAACCGCTCCTGGCGCGGATTCCGGCGCAAGACCGGCAGTTGCTCGAGGGGTTCAGCTGAGATGGGATTGGACATCGGCTCGCGGAAGGGGGCCCTTGTCCCTGAACGCGACCTGACATCTACCCCCTGTGGGGACTGAGCGGAGACTTGTCGCCGACGAGCCATACGTGCCCGAAGGGATCCTGGAAGCCGCCCTGTCGGTGCTTTCCCCACGGCGTGTCATGGTCCTGTATCTCGTCGCGGGATCCGTCGGCGCCGGCCTGTGTGGCGCGCTGGACGAAGGCATCGGGATCATCGACGAAGACCTCGACCCTGACCGTCGTGGTGCGAATCGAGGACGGACTCGTGAAATCGCCGCTCACCGGTTCGTGCAAGAAGAAGGGCGCTCCCCCGATCTCCAAACCGGCCACGCCGCCGAGATTCCACAACTCGGTGGCACCGAGAGCGGCTTTGTACCATTCGACGGCTGCCGGGGCGTCGGGCACGGCCAGCATGAGGGAGATCACTGTGTGGTGGTTTTCTGCCGTCATGACCTCTTCCGTCTCCTTCGCCGGTCGTGCCCTTNNCCAAAGCGCTCACGACTCTGACTGCGGGCTGACGTGAACGCTATCGGGGATGGGCAAGACTGTCGCCATGGGAGACGACACAGAGGTCCCGCTGGTCGGAGGTCGGACTTCGACCGCCCTCGTTCGTAAGGGCGACACCGTGCGCAAGCCCTCGGGTCCGTGGACACCGGCGGTCCATCGTCTGCTCGAGCACCTGAGGCCAAGGGCTACGCCGGGGCGCCACGCCCGCTCGCCGCCGACGAACACGGCCGGGAGATCCTGAGCTACATCGGTCGCCGCCGCTGTTCTGTTGCGTGGTCTGCACGATGCGGCGGCCGACTTCAGAACCGACAACGATTGTTGGCGTCATCACGACCAGAGGCCGGCACCGGGAGAGATCGTCTCGCACGGCGATGTCGCCCCGTGGAACACGGTCTATCGGGGTGGGGTGCCGGTGGCGTTCATCGACTGGGACCCGGCCCGTCCCGTCGAACCTCTTCTGGAGCTGGCCGACGCGGCCTGGTGCTTCGTTCCCCTCGACGAGACGCGTGGTGCCGGAAGGCAGGATTCTCGACCCCGGTACGGCGAGGGCGCCGTCTCCGGCTGTTCGTCGACGCCTATGGGGTAGAGGAACGGATCGCCGTCGTCCGAGCAATCGAGCGGTCCGTCCGACGACGCGCCGACCTGCTCCGGTTCTGGGACCTCGATGAAAAAGGTGAAGCCGATTTCCTCGAATCGATCAACCGTGACTCTCGTGGTTGGGGTCGATCACGCAGGAGCTCGAGCGAGCTCTGGCGTGAAGCGGTTGGTCGGCCACCTGGACCGGCACACGATCGAGATGATGGCGGCGAGCCGGTAGGGCGAAGCCCCAGGTCAGAGGCCTTCTCATGGCGATGGTCAACCGTGGACTCGGTCCTGTCGATTCTCCCTGGTGAAGGCGACGCCTTCGCCGAAGGAGCCGATGATGAGTGACGTGTCGCAGGGACCGGGTTGGTGGATCGCCTCGGACGGTAAGTGGTATCCACCGGAGCTCCATCCCTCTGTGCGGACAGCGGCGGCGGCCCGAGCGACGTTCGGCCCTCCGGCCACCGTGCCCGCGGGAGCGACGGAGACGACGGGGCTCTTCCAGCCCGCTGCCATGGCTACGGCAACGGGCACAGTCCCATGGCCGAGCACCGTGGCGCCCTACGACGACCTGATCACGAGGGGGATTCAGGGCTCAGGGCGACGCCGGTGGCCCCACTGGGCGATACCGGTCGGCGCTGTCATCGCCGTGGCCGTTCTCGCACTGGGCGTCGTCGTCGTCACCTCGGGGGGAACAGGCGGGTGGACCGACGACTCCCTGCACGTGGTCGGAAGCCCGATTGCGGCCGACAACACGGTGCTCGTCATGGATGTGACTCGAGGCCACCGGCTCGAGCTCTCCGGGGTGGACCCGGCCGACGGGTCGATCGTGTGGAGGCATCCATTTTCGGCCTCCGATATCACCCCGGGGGTGGCGTTTGGGCCGACGGTGCTCGGCAATACAGTGCTGGCGCTCACTCCCGCCGGGGGACCGGGCGACCCCGCCGTCACTGCCCAAGGCCTGAATGTCCTCACCGGCAAGGTGCTCTGGTCGGTGCCTCAACCAATCGTGCTGTCGGACGCGGCCGCCGTATGCACGGGCGGTCAGTATTTCTGCCTCGACGCCTTCCTTTCGAGCACCACCACGGGTCTGGTGGTCGTCAACCCGGACACCGGATCTGTCCGGGGGGTCATCTCCGGTCCTGAGCGCAACATGGCGGTGGCTCAGCCCGGGAGCACCACAGAAGGCGATCTCTGGCAGACCAGCTCCTCGACACCCACCCTCGTGCAGACCTCGGCCACCGGGCAGTCCCTTTGGACGCACACCGTGGCCAGCCTCTTCGGTGGGAGCCAGTACAACCCCGACGACGGATGGGACTTCCTCGTCCAAGGTTCTTTGGACGTCGGCAGCATCGGCACCGCATCGACCGGTCACACCTTGTCGCTGAGCGACTCGAAGACCCTGGGGATCTTCGGCTCGGACGGGACGGTGAAGTGGAGCGTGCCCGGATATTTCTTCTGTGGTGGAGGACTGCAGTTCTTGACGGCGGACGTCGTCTGCCAGTACTCCGGAACGGCCCACCAGACGGCGACATCGGTGAACATGTCAGGGGTCAGTCTGACGCTCGTCGGCCTCGATCCGAGCTCGGGGACCACACCGTGGTCCGAGCCGGTGCTCGGTGCTCAGTCACTTTCGTTGGGGACGAACGTGGCCTTCGCCGATGGAACGCACCTCGTGGTGCAGCTCCGGTCACGCCAGCGGGTGGTGCTCGACGTCGAGAGCGGAAAGACGAGCGCCGTCACCGGCAACGAGGTGTTCTGGTGTGAGCAGGACCCGTTGTACAAGGTCGACGCGGCCAAAGGGGCCGTGGCCGGTGGGAAGCGGGTGAGCGCACCTGTGTTTCGGCCCTGCTCGGCCACAGGCAAGCCCGAGGGCGGTCTCCCGGCCACGGGTCCGAGTACGGTCGGCGTACGGGCCGGTGGACTGTTCGTGTGGCCCACTCCCACCGGGCTCCGAGGGGCCCGACTGCCCGGTTGAGATCGGACAGTCCCGCTGCGGTCAGGTGAACGCGGGCGGCCGGGGAGCATTGGCCCGCGCCCGCGTGATCTCGAAGAACCCGGGCTGCTGGGCCAGGACCACAATGGCGTCCCACAGTCGCACCGCAGCATCGCCCGTCGGCGCCGGCGCCATGACCGGTCCCTTGAAGCCGTAGCGCGGGTCGGCGTCGACCACGATCGTCGGGGTCTGGGTCTTCGGGCCCCCGAAGGCGTAGGCGACCTCCATGGCGTCAACGATGGGGGTGTCCCATTTGTCGTCGTCGACGGCAAGGACGAGATCGGGATCGAGGTCACACTCAGCCAGACAAGTCGACAGGAGGGTGTCGTCATGCGCCGTGCCGGGCGCGAAGAACCGGCGGCCCCACTGGGTGTAGAGCGCATCGACGGCCTCTTCACCGGACTCGGCCCGGGCCGCCTCGAAGACCCGGAGCATCCGGTGCGACAAGACGTGGGCGGCGATGACGACGTCGCGCAGCTTCTCCGGCACGGTGGGGGCGACGCCGTAATCGTCGCGGATCTCGAGGCAGTAGGACCGCCAGGTGAGGACCAGGTCCCGTTCCGGTGCCACCTCCTTCAGCCACCGGGACGTGATCCACGCCCACGGGCGGCTGGGATCCACGAAGAACTCGACGCCGGTCATGTCATCAGGTTACCGAGGGACCTCTCACTCATCGTGCCCTCCCGTCGATCCAGACGGCGTGCCTGGGCCCGAGAAGATGAGCGGCCCCGGGCGTCCCTCCGGAGCCGCCGATGGGCCGGGACCAGGGTCGATGGCAAGGGGTTGCGCGGGGACGGTTACGAACGTATGTTCGACATCCATGGACCGCTTCTACGAGCTGGAGAACTGGCGTCGCTCCCTCGTCATGTTGCCCCCGGGCTCCCTGGCGCTGGACCGGGAGGACGCCGTGGCCCTGATCGCCGAACTGCAGGAGGCCGAAGGGCGGCTCCGGGGGCTGCGCGACGCACTCAAGTTGCTTCTACCGGTGGAGGGAGATTGACGCCCGGACGCGCCGAGGGGCGCCCCGGAAGGCGCCCCTCGGCGGTTAGATGTTGCTGGAAAAAAGGCACTGAACTCTCCGTACAACGCCGAGTGGGACTACTTCCCGGACTAGATCGTTCAGCGGGTAACTGGCTGGGATTCGCCAGGTGGTCCAGCGAGCCGCCTCAGCGGCCAGCCACCTCCAGGGTCCCGGGTTTATGACTGCTCAGTTGGACCACCTCCTTTCTCTGGTCCGACCATCGTATCCATACGCGGGGTTCTTCCAGGCACCATTTCGGGAGTCGGCCCCGGACCTGGGAAGACGGCCCCGAGGAGCCCCCCACCCACGGCGCGAACGCCCTCGGAGCCCGTTCGCCCCGATTCTCGACTGGCCTTTCGGGCATCGGAGAGGAGCCGAAGGGCCAGGATCCGGCCAAGCAAGTCCTCGCAGGGGCTTCGAAGGGCCGCCCGGTGACTGCGGGCGGGGGGTCGGGACCGGGTCGAGATGCCAAGACGCCCGCGCGCAGGCTCCGCCGCCACGGTGGCGAGGTCGCGTTCGGGCCGCTCGATTCATTAGATAGCCTAATAGTGTGACCTCCGAACGACATATCCTCTCGAACTCCGCGCCCGGAACCCTGGCGGAGGCGGCTCCGGCGGCCATCGGCCGGACGGCGGCGTGGCTGGCCAAGCAGGTCGAGCTGGCCCTCGTCTCGGCGGACCTTTCGCTGCCTCAGTACCGGATCCTCGGGCTTTTGACCGAAGGGTCGGCGGTGTCGTCGGCACTGGCCGAGAGACTGGCCGTGCGCCCTCCGAGCATCACGGCGGTGGTCGACGGACTGGTGAGCCGGGGGCTGGTCGAGCGTCGGCACGCCGAGGACGACCGCCGGCGGGTGGCGCACGTGCTCACGACCAAGGGTGAGAAACTGCTCGACACGGCCAACGAGGCGGTCGACTCTCGACTGGCCGGTATCGCCGGGAGCCTCGAGAGCGACGAGCTCACGGCGCGCGCCCTCGAGGGCCTCGCCCTCTGGCGCGATGCCATGGCCGCCTATCACCACACGACTCCGAGCAGCACGACCGGGAACGGCACGACGAAGGACGCCACCACGAAGAACGCCACGACGAAGAACGACACGGCGGTACCGAAATGAAGACTCTCCCCGGCCTGACGGGCCGCCGACAGCACAGCCCGGACACCGACGACACCGACCAGCGCTTCGTCCCCGGACCCGAGCCGGCGCTCTACGACGCGCCGCAGGCGACGATCGACCCCGACCGCAGCAAGAAATGGCTGGCCCGGGCCATGCCCATTCTGCGGTCGCACCAGAAGATCTTCATCTGGTCGTTGGCGCTGTCATTCGTGGGACTGGTCCTGCAGGTGCAGATCCCCAAGCTCCTGATGGAGGCCATCGACAACTCGATCGCCGTCTATCCGAAGGTCCGCAACCCGGTGACCCACCAGCTGATCGTGCACCACCACGTGGCGCTGTCGCTCTACGTGTGGTGGATCGTGGGGTTGGCCGTGGCCGGCGTGGTGGCCGGCTACTTCTCGCGGCTGTACCTGTTCAAGACGGCCTACAACATCGAATTCGATCTGCGGAACATCATCTACGAGCACCTGACCAAGATGTCGTTCCCGTTCTACGACCGGGTGCAATCGGGACAGCTCATCAGCCGGGCCAACTCCGACATCCGGTCGGTGCAGATGTATATGACCTTCGCTCCGATGATCCTGGTGCAGTGCAGCATCGCGCTGGTGGCCTTCGGCTTCATGCTGTGGATCAACGTGCCGCTGGCTTTCGTGTCCATGCTCACGATGCCGTTCGTGTACCTCACGGGGGCGCGCATGCGGAAGTCCATGTTCCCGGTGTCCTGGATCATCCAGGCCCGGTTGGCCGAAGTGGCCACGATCGTCGACGAAAACATCAACGGGGTCAGGGTGGTGAAGTCCTTCGCCGCCGAGCAGCATCAGCTGAGGTCCCTGTCGAAAGCGGCCACCAAGGTCCAGTGGGGGTACGTGAAGGACGCTGACCTGCGGGCCCGGTGGACTCCCACCATCCAGAACCTGCCCCAGGTGGGTTTGGCCCTGGTGCTGCTGGTGAGCGGGTACATGGTGATCCACGGGCAGCTCCAGCTCGGTTCCATCGTGGCCTTCTACTCGTACCTGTTGATGATGCAGGCGCCCTTCATGATGCTCGGGATGATCATCATGATGGGGCAACGGGCGGCGGCGTCGGCCGACCGGATCTACGAGATCCTGGACGAGAAGCCGACCATCGTGGACAGGCCGGGAGCCGTCGACCTCGTCCACTGCGAGGGCGACGTGAATTTCGCCTCGGTCGACTTCGCCTACGGCGGTGACGACGCACCGCTCGTCCTGTCGGACTTCAATCTCCACCTCAGTCCGGGGGAGACGGTGGCCCTGGTGGGCCGGACCGGGGTGGGGAAGTCCACCGTGGCCCGACTGCTCACCCGTTTCTACGACGTGACCGACGGCGCGGTGGAAGTCGACGGCCACGACGTGCGGTCCCTGACCCTGGCCAGCCTGCGCTCGCACATCGGGATCGTGCTCGATGAGCCGTTCCTGTTCTCGATCTCCATCCGGGACAACATCTCCTACGGACGCCCGACGGCCAGCCTGGAGGAGATCGAAGCAGCGGCGCGTGCGGCGGGGGCGGACGAGTTCATCGGCGATCTGCCCGAGGGCTACGAGACGGTGGTGGGCGAGAGGGGCTACACGCTCTCGGGTGGGCAGCGCCAGCGGATCGCCATCGCCCGGACGCTTCTCGTCAATCCGCCCATCCTCGTGCTCGACGACGCCACCAGCGC